>JAJCYL010000045.1 GCA_029262955.1 Cytophagales bacterium
TCATGCTGAGTTTGTCGAAGGATTGGCGCACTCTTTACTCCTCTCTACTCCAATTTCAAAGCATCAACGGGATTCTTCCTCGCGGCATTGGTGCTGTGAAAGAGAACAGTAATCAAGGTCAGTGTCAATAAAATTCCGGATACCAAAACATAGGTGAATAAAGACGGGGAAATGCGATAGCTAAAACTCGCCAGCCAACTTTCAGTGAGGAAATGTCCTAAAGGTAGGCTGATCAGTAAACTGATCAGTACCATTTTACAAAAGGTGGTAACCAACTTTGTGGTAATACTTACAGAGCTAGCACCCAACACCTTTCTGATCCCAATTTCCTTTGTTCGCTGTTTGATCATGAAAAGTGAGAAGCTAAATAAACCAAGACAGGCAATTGTCACTGCCAGGAATGTGAAGTATTGGAGTAATTGTTGAAACTGTCGGTCATTGCGATAGAGTTCATTAACGCTGTCACTTTGAAAGAAAATATCGAAAGGAATGGAAGGAATGGTCGACCTTGCAATGTCTTCTATTTTGCTAAGCGTTTCCTGAATATTCGGGCCTGCTACTCGAATGTGACCGAAATAGAGTTCTTCTGGCCTTATATAGAATGCGGCAGGTTCCACTTTTGTGTGAAAAGATTCCATTTTAAAATCTGCAATAACACCAATCACTTTTAAGTTGCGTACTTCTCCCCAGTTAAAATCCACTTTAAGGTTTTGACCAATAATTTGCTCAGCATTGGACATTCCAGCGGCCATTAGAAAGGACTCATTTACCACAATAGCATCTGTTCGATCCGATGGATGCGATAAGTCAAAATTACGCCCGGCCACAAAGCGGGCTCCCATCACTTTGAGCAAGTCATGACCTACTTCAAATCGCAATGACGAAATACTCATCTCTTCGCCGCTTTCTGGATGAACGATATCGAAATTTTCGCCGAACAGCTGAGGGCTGCCCACATATTGTGATGCAGCTGAAAAGCTTAGAATATCAGGTTCAGCTTCCATCTTCGTTTTCAGTAGCTCAAAATTCTGCACTACTTCCTGTGTACCAAATGGCATGATCAGCAAATGTTCCTTGTTGAAACCCAAGTCTGCTTTAAATACATAATCCATTTGTTGCTGGACCACAATGGAAGAAAAAAGGATGAGTGTGGACGCAACAAACTGTGAGACAATTAATGCTTTTCTGAAAGTCGACGATTTAACCGATGGCTGAGTGCCTGTCTTCAAGGCCGACGCAGGACGAAGCGAGGCCAAAATAACTGCCGGATAAAAACCTGCTCCTAATCCTACCACAGCACCAAGCACAAAAAGACCGCCAACAATAGCCGAATCTGCAAACAAGTCAATTGTCATCGAACGATCAAAAACCTGGTTAACAGTCGGAAGCAAGAGATAGACCATTCCAACAGCAACTAATACAGCTATGGAACAAATTAACAGCGACTCAAAAATATGTTGCCAAAACACTCCTCCGTGAGTAGCTCCAATAGCCTTCCTAATCCCAATCTCTCTTGATCGACGAATAGATCTCACAGTTGATAGGTTGGTATAATTAATACCGGACATTATCAATATCATCAACCCTATCAGACTAAAGAAATAACTGTATTTGACATCACTGGTGGGGCCAAGATCCTTCCCATTGGTATTTGGGTATAGATAAATATTTGCCACTTTTTGGAGTCCGTAGTTAACATTTTCCATTGTTTCCTCATCTACATGTCGAGAAACTAATTCATCCAACTTTGTACTCACCACTTTAGTTGATGCACCTTCATTCAATTGAAGATAGGCGTAGTAGTAATTGATGTCCCAGTTGTCAATGATATCCTGAAAATGATCAGATCGTAACGTTCTGAATGAGTTCAGTATACTAAATTGCAAATGCGAATTTGATGGTGGGTCTTCAATCACTCCTGTAACTGTCATTGGGACATCCTCATAAAAAAGCGTTTTGAAAATGATAACCTTGTTGATCGGATCTTCATCTCTAAAGTATTTTCGGGCAGTTGATTGAGTTAAAACCACCGAGCGAGGTTCCACTAATGCAGTTTTAGGGTTACCGAGAATCATGTCATAACCCATGATCTCTAATAACTGATGATCTGCCCACAGGTAAGACTCCTTGAAGGTTTGTTCTTCAGTAATTCCATAAGTCCCGATTTCTCGAAACTTACATATTCTGCCCAATGATTTCACTTCGGGAATGGTTTCCAACACGGCCGGACCAAGTGGAGCAGCTATTGTACAATAACGATTCGTTCCGGTGCTATTTGTAACTTCTTCAAACACCCTGAATGTGTTTGAAAATTTTAGATTTTCATCGAAGCTGTATTCGTATTGAATAAACTTACCAATGAGAAACACGCTGGAGAAACCCAGTATAAGCACAACAAGGGAAGTTATAGAAAATGTCCTGTGCCTCGCAAAATTTCGAAAACTCAACTTGAGATAGTTCATCAGTAGACCGCCATTCATCCCATCAATTGCTAAAATTCCTGTTAATCTTGAAATAAGTTGTACTTCGCTAATCAGGTCTCCAATCAACTTCAGGTTTGCTAAGGGCTTTCCCAATTCCCTTATTCGTTGATTGTACAATTCTTCAATATCTCCCGACAGAAATTCATAGTTGGCCTTACCTACTACCTTCTTGAGTAGAAATCGGGCCCATTGTGGTAGTGGTCTCCTCTCCATTACCTACCGATATCAGGAATCAATTGGAAAAGGCCATGTCTTAACTCATGGGAGAATTCAAGCGCCGCCCTCCCTTCAGGGGTTAACTCGTATATTTTTTTTCTCCGCCCTCCACGGTCTTCATGACCGTGCCCTATTTCAGATCGAAGAAAGCCCTTATCTTCTAAACGACTTAAGGCGGAATGAAGCGCCCCAATACTAGGCCGCCTGTTTGTTCTCAGCTCTATTTCATTTTTAAGCGTCACTCCATAAGCGTTGCCGCTTTGTGCTCCTACAAGTAAAAGCACCAATTCTTCAAACTCTCCAAGTTGTGTACCTCGCATAGAACATTCCTATTTGTATACAATAATAGAACATTCCTATTTGTATACAAAAAATAATAGGAGGTAAATACTAATTGGAAGTATCGCATCGCCTTAAAATATCATTATTCCCGCGGTGGCCTGCCTGACCAGCAAAGGCAGGCAGGAATCTCCACAAAGAGCAGTGATAAGGGGGGAATGAGATTTAGGATTTAGGATTTAGGATAGAAAAAGTAAGAAATAAGGGAATGTCGAACAACGAACAACGAACAACGAATTTGGAAGTCTGCTGAGGCGCAAGGCGTCAATGACAGGATGTGTGATATCATGAATTAGATCGTCATTCCTGCGGAGGCCTGCCTGACCAGCAAAGGCAGGCAGGAGTCTCCGAAGACATGTAGAACCAAGAATACACAAACACAAAAGGAAGATTTAATTAAGACAACGAGTGCTGCCAAATGAACCTCAATGCAATATTCAAGAGTTAATGTAATCCGAGAGATTCCTGCCTCCGCAGGAATGACGGGAATT
>JAJCYL010000046.1 GCA_029262955.1 Cytophagales bacterium
TATAAGTTAGGGAGGGGTTCTGACATGCAGAGGAAGTCATAAAAGCACCATCGGTGACATAGACATTTGGAACCGCGTGAATCGCATTATTTCCATTAAGTACAGAAGTCTTTGGATCCCTGCCCATCCTTGCTGTTCCCATTTCATGAATCCCCAGGCCTGGTATTGGCTTGTTATTAAAAGATTCAATATCAGTCATCCCGGCTTTTTCCATCATTTCAACCGCGTCATTCATCATATCTTCTCTCATTGCCAGTTCATTTTCGCCATATTCACAATCTATGGCCAAAATTGGCTGTCCATTCTTATCAGTCTCACTTTTATCCAGATACACATGATTATTGTGATCCGGCAAGTGCTCTCCAAACCCGACCAAAAACATTTCCCAAGGTCCTGGTTTGAACAAATCCTCTTTAAAATCAGCACCAAAACCACCATCATTTATACCACGATCCCATTTCTGACGAGAGGCGCCTCCCTGGTAACCGTAACCTCGGAGGTACTTATCTGTTTTACTCTTCTTGTCAAGATTGCGATATCTAGGAATATAAATTCCGTTAGGTCTTCTTCCTTTATAATATTTATCATCAAATCCTTCTTGTGTAGCCTTAGCACCGACCATAAAGTGATGATCCATTAGGTTGTGCCCAAGCTCACCACTGTCATTTCCCATTCCATTCGGAAAACGATCAGAAGTGGAATTTAAGAGTATAAAAGTCGACCCCAGAGTTGAAGCATTACTGAAAATTACCTTGGCATAGTATTCTTCCATCTCCCCACTTTTCTCATCAATTACCTGCACTCCTGCAGCTCTTTTTTTGTCAGGGTCATAAATAATTGAACTGGCAATTGAATCCGGTCGAATAGTAAGATTACCTGTCTTTTGAGCCGCAGGAATGGTGACTGCATTACTGCTAAAATAGGCGCCAAATGGGCATCCTCTACTGCACCTATTGCGATATTGACAGGGTCCTCTTCCATTGTGAGCCACCGTAAGGTGGGCAGCTCTACCAATCATTAACAACCTGTCCTCATAATTTTCTGCTATTGATGACTGTAAATGTGTTTCAACACAATTCAATTCCATCGGTGGCATCAATTGCTGATCTGGCAATTGCTTGAGGCCCAGGTTGGTCCCACTTACTCCTATGTAACGTTCAACATAATCATACCAGGGTGATATGTCCTTATATCTAACCGGCCAATCTACACCAATGCCTTCTTTTGCATTCGCCGCATAATCCATTTCACTCAACCTGTAGCTTTGCTTCCCCCAGGTAATTGATCTTCCCCCTACATGATATCCTCTCATCCAATCAAACCTCTTGTCCTCCTTATATGGATTGTCAAGATCATTGACGTAGAAATGTTTGTTATATCCGCTAATACCGGTTCTAATTTGTTTGAATTGATTTTTTCTGTCTTCTTCATTAAGTGCAAAACGATCTTCCGAGTCCCACGGCTCACTGTTCATGGTGGGATAATCTTTCACATGCTCAACCATCCTTCCTCTTTCCAGCACTAAAGTCTTTAGGCCTTTCTCGCACAATTCTTTAGCTGCCCATCCACCACTAATTCCAGAACCAATAACAATTGCATCATAAGTGTTTTGATTCTGTCCTTTTAAATTCAGATTGCTCATTTAATTAATATTTGAATCTTAAAAATTATCTCATTGAGGTGAATTAGCAAATTAATTACTACAATACCTTTCTTAAATTATCTGCACTCGATTGCATATATGTTTAATCGGGATCTACCAGGTATTTCATCAGTTAAATATCTTTATCCTAAACCATTTTTCAGTTAATATAATTCGGTTATTATGTTCTTGAATAGTTATATAATTTTCCACCAAACAAATAACAAATTCATGAGGAGCCCAATAACCCATATAATATCATTCTTATTGATGGCCAACATAATACTTGCGCAAGAAGCCAAGCAAGAAAAGAAACCTATCCCAGAACCCAAATCCTTTACAACCACTCATCAGGGCAGTTTTGGGGGCAAAAACATTAAATATGGGGCTACGGCCAAAGAGACGTATTTCAGAAATGATAAAGGAGAACCAGTGGCTTCTATGTGGTCGGTCTCTTATACTCAGGAAGGCGTGACCGATTTAATCAAACGACCTGTCACCTTTGTCTTCAATGGTGGCCCGGGTTCTGCATCTGTCTGGCTCCATATGGGCCTATTTGGACCACAAATCATTAAAGTTGACAGTGAGGCGAAAAAGGATGACGGGGCGGCCCCTTATCCAATGATTAACAATCCTCAAGGACTGTTGGACTTAACAGACCTGGTTTTTATTGACCCAATTGGCACCGGGTATAGTCAGGTTATTGGTGAAGGGAAAGTAGAAGATTATTGGGGATTAAATGAAGATGCTGAATCTGTGGCCAAATTTATTCGTCTTTGGATAACCAATAATAAACGGTGGTTTTCGCCAAAGTACATCGCTGGAGAAAGTTTCGGAACCACCCGAGCCGCAGCTGTGACCCATGCACTTGAAGGTGATGGTCAAAATATGTCAATCAATGGGCTTATTATGATATCGCAGGCTTTGGACTATGCAGGGTCAACCTCAATTCATGATAATATCACATCATATCTGACTTACTTGCCAAGTATGGCTGCTACCGCCTGGTATCACAAAAAAGCTGGTCAGGGTAAATCCTTGGAAGAATTCGTTGAGGAATGCCGAAAGTTTACTTACGATACCTATGCACCAGCTCTATATCGAGGGGATCTCTTAACCACCAATGAGCAGGATCAGCTTGCAGAAAAATTGTCTTACTTCATTGGTTTGCCTAAGTCTTATATTCAAAGATCAAATCTCAGAGTTTTAATGTCCCGATTTCAAAAGCAACTATTGGCAGATCAAGGGTTGGCTATCGGTAGACTTGATGGCAGGTTTATGGGTGATGAGGCTGACAAAGTATCTGAGCGTCCAAATTTGGGAGATCCTGCGAGCTACCAAATTGGAGCTGCCTACACCGCCGCATTGAATCACCATTTTGCTTCTAATCTTAATATTGCCATGGACAGACCCTACCTCACTTCTAATAGGCAAATTAGTGGAAAGTGGAGATGGAGAGACGTACCAGATGAACAATATTGGGAACCGATGCCTGTGAATGTTTCGAGAAAGCTGGGTGAATCAATGAGGCGTAATACGGATCTGAAAGTTCTGGTGGTATGTGGATACTATGATTTAATCACTCCATTTTTTGACGCTGAATATACGTTTTCTCGCAATGGAATTGTTGGTGATAGAGTAGAATTTACCTACTATGAAGGTGGACACATGATGTACACTCATGAACCTGACTTTGTCAAGCTCAGTAAAGACATTAGAAAATTCTTATCAGAGTAAAGAAGAAAATTCCTCGAAATCTTGCTTAAATACTGATTATCAAAAACTTAGGACTATTCTATTTTAGAAAATCACCTATTCTTAATAAGATCATAACTGCCTAAAAATCAGTTTTTTCTGTATTAATGTATCAATTGATACTTGGGATGCGTTGTATACATATGGTGTACAAGTACAATATTCTCTATAAATAGTGCAACTATATACCTATATTTGGGTATACAGTTGCTTAGGGTTTGGGCGACAAATAATGACAAAATTATTAAGCACAATATTATTAGCTAGTACGACAGTACTTCTATCATTTCAGACCGAGTCATTGGCTCAAAATCTCAAGTCTGAAAGCGGTACCCTGACCGCGGCAGTTTCTCACACCAACTCATTTGACTCTAAACTTTTTGACCGAGACTCGGAGATTCGTAAAACCAAGAATCCGATACTTGCATACAATACCGGAATAGAACAGTTTGACATTAGAAATTATCGCATTGCAGAATACTTCTTCAATCAGGCAATCGAGCTAGACCCATACTTTGCAGAAGCCTACTTATTTTTGGCAAGAGTCAAAATAAGAGAAGGAGACTTTCAGCAAGCCGAAATATACGGCCAGCAAGCTATCATTTACAATTCAGAGCTGGTGCCCGCCCATCTCGACCTTTTTCTGGTTTATTCACGACTACAGCTCAAAGAAAAGGCCAATGAGCATTTACTGGCAGCGGCCAAACTCGACCCTGAAAC
>JAJCYL010000047.1 GCA_029262955.1 Cytophagales bacterium
CTGGGAATAAATTACTTGATACTATACTGGCGGCTGTAGGAGAGGGTGGAGCTATAGGAGATTTAGTAAGTAGAATTGCGGGTGAAATTCCAGAAATTCAGGAAGATGCAACACAACTATTAATTACCCGGGGTATCATTAGAAAAGAATCTACCAAGTTACTTTGGATACCTGTTAGTGAACGTATGGGTAATGCGAACTATGCATTTGAACAAGAAATTCGAGATTCTCTGCACAAAATAGTCTTAAAAGGAGCGAAGCCTACACCTGCCTGGGTTATACTTATGAGCTTAATTCACTACAATAATCTGTTGAGTGAAGTGTTCCGTAAGAAAGATGATTTGATTGATGCAGTCAAAGTTTCTAAAGACGTTGCAAAGAACTCGGTTGATGCTAATCTGACAAAGGCATTGACAACCTTAAGCGATCATTTCGCTTCATTGTAGTGGCGCAGCTTTCCTTCTTCCAGTTAATACGGTAGGGTCATCCTTTATGGAGGACTTTTCAAGGTTCTTATCAAGCATGGCATTAATTTGGCTCAAAGCTTGAGTTTCGGTTATAGTGTCGAGTTTGGCAAGAATTTTAGCCTGAACTTCTATTACAGTTCTTAAATACGCAATAGCCGAATCAGTGTGATTTACAATCAAATTTCCCTTTAAGGCCATAAAACCGAAACCTTCATCAGGGTTATTCCGATCTTTTTCAAGAATCAGATATTCGACACCATTAACTGTTACCTCATCGAAATGTACTTCGATATTGTCGTGTATCTCTCTAACCCCCGGACCTTGATCGATACTAACTTCCCGATTTGGCCCACAGGACACCAGGTACATCGATATTACAACTAATAGAGATAGCGCTTTCATCTGATTATTATTTAGGCTTGAGATGTTGATGTTCTACGGATAACACCCTCTTCGATCTTGAATATCTTTTTTATTTCTGAAAATGCCTGGCCATTCATGATGATGATGAGGTGATCTCCAAGTTCAATTTTAACTTCCTCCGAAGGGTTTTTGACTAATCTTGAGCTGCCATCTTTTTCAATTTTACTTATACCAATGAGGATGCAGTTAAATCGTTTTTTAAGGTCCAGAAATGCTGTTTCGTAGCTTTTGTCCAAGTACGGATTGTCAGAAGTTATCATGAATTCCTTGATGTCATAATCGTCGTCTGAATTAGCAAATGAAAGGATGTCTTCACTATAAGCAGCAACATCCGGTTCAAATATATAGCTGGCTAGCAGTTTGGAGGCAAGTTCGTTTTTAGAGATCGCATGGGTGACACCGGCGCTTATGAATGTATGCTTAAGGTCGCCATTGTCAAGTGTCACAATAAAGTTCAGATTTCCGTATTTTTTCTTCAAATTCAGGATGTAGACTAACTTTTCCGTGTCGTCAGTCAGATTCACAAAAACCATTGAAGACTTTTCAAGGTTTGCCTTTTTCAGCAACTCATAGTTTTCGAAATCAGAGTAGAGGGCGAAAAACTGCTTATCACTAAACATGCCCTTAATTGTTTCGAGGTCATGAACATCTTCGGTAACTACTGCAACTGCTTTCCCAACTCCGAGGAGTTGCTCAGTTACAGCTTTGCCAAAATCATTCCAACCAATAATTATCGCATGATCTTTCATAGTTGTGCCGTGATAACCACGTTTTTTATTTTCTTTTATAGTAGAGAGTATATTTCCAAATTGACTGATTAAAAAACCATACAGGCCTACGCTGAACAGGACAAAAACCAAGCCTACTAGACGCCCATAAATTGTCGTAGGATAAAGGTCGCCATAACCCACTGTGGTTATTGTTACCAACGAGAACCAAATTGCCTGAGTATAATTCGTTATGGCAGATTGAGTGCTATCTTTTTCATACCATATAAGAAGTGTAATAAGAGCGAAATAAACTAATGCTGCTATTACTGCTCGAAGCATAAGTCTCGAGTAGTGCTTCTTGTTTTCGATGTCAGAGTGGACTCTATGGGGCTGACTACGGGTTATGTATTCCTGGATACGCATCGATCCAAATATAAGACAAAATGTAAAATTTGTAAATGAGCATTTCTACCCGATTAGGCACTATTAATCAAGACTTTCCAGATAGCTATTTAAATCTGTAGTTCAATGTTTGAATGAATATTGTAAAAAATAGCTTGTCTTAAAATTGAAAGTGTGGTAGATCATCAAAAATTCATTGCAATAATTACATTTTTACTCGAGTTTTGAAGCTTTAGGAATAAGTGCTGAAATTTAACTGTAGCTTATTCTAAATTGATCCGAAGATTTGTTGTGTTTCCCATTAACTAATAAGGTTTTATGAGTAAGAAGCATACCTATGATTATGGCGTAATTGGTAACTGCGCTTTTACTGCGCATGTCAAGACCGATACTAATATTGAGTGGATGTGTTGGCCAAGGTTTGACAGTAGTTTCATTTTTGGGGGAATGTTGGATCCTGATAAAGGGGGAGAATTTTCAATTAAGCCTAAAGGGAAATTCAAAACCGATCAGTACTATTTAGAGAACACTAATATTCTTTGTACGGAAGTGACATGCGCTAATGGCAAGTATAAAATCACTGACTTTGCTCCCAGATTTTTGCAATATGACAGGTACTATCGTCCGTTAATGCTTTTTCGTAAAATTGAGACTATTTCCGGTCATCCTAGAGTAATAGTGAAATGTCATCCGGTAAGCCAATATGGAGAGAACAGGCCAGAAAGAAATTTAGGAAGTAGCCATATCCGTTATCTGGGTCTCGACTCACAATTACGCTTGACAACCAACATTTCCCTAAATTATCTATTGGAGGATGAGGAGTTTGTATTGAATGAAACCAAGTATCTAGCACTTTCTTATGGCCCCCCATTGGAGGCAGCTCTTGAGGAGACATCTGAGATATTCTTAAAGAAAACCAAAGATTATTGGAGGACTTGGATCAAAAGGTCCAGTATCATTAATTTTTATCAGAGAGAGGCCATTAGGTCAGCGCTAATTCTTAAAATACACCAGTATGAAGACACCGGAGCAATAATTGCTTCTACAACTATGAGTCTTCCCGAATCTCCAGGCAGCACAAGAAATTGGGATTATCGATATTGTTGGATGAGGGATACCTTTTACACACTCAATGCCTTTAATAATGTCGGCCACTTTGAAGAGTTGGAGCAATATTTCCATTACATTCTTAATGTCACCTATGGAGAAGACAATAGATACCAGCCTTTGTATGGTATTACCGGGGAGAAAAAATTGATAGAGAGCGAACTCCCATTAAAAGGCTATATGGGCAATCAACCGGTTAGAGTTGGGAATGATGCCTATACACATATTCAAAATGATGTATACGGTCAGGTATTAGTCTCTTTGTTGCCATTATTCGAGGACATGAGAATCTTATTTACTGAAAAATTTGACTCGAGAAACTTGGTGATGAAGACCCTAAGTATGATTGAAAAGACCATGAATGAGAAAGATGCAGGACTATGGGAGTTTCGTCATTTGTCACAACATCATTGCTATACCTATTTATTTCATTGGGCTGGAAGCTGTGCTGCATTAAAAATAGCCAATCGCCTTAAGGACAAAGAAATGGCCAAAATGGCGTTGAGATTGAAAAATCAATCAATGAAAAAGATTGAATTGTGTTATGTTCCCGAGAAAAAAGGTTACTCGCAGGCAATTGGAACGGATAGAATGGACGCCAGTACAATTCAACTCATAATGATGAATTACATAGATCCTGGTTCCAAGAAGGCTAGAGAGCATCTCAAGGCACTAGAGAAAGAGCTATTGGCTACTGATGGCCTATTTTATAGATATGTACATAAAGATGACTTTGGTACACCTGAAGTGACATTTTTAATCTGTGCATTTTGGTATGTTGAAGCGCTAGCATGTGTCGGACGTTTGGACGAGTCTGTTAAAATATTTGAGAATCTCTTAAAATATTCTAATCACGTTGGTTTACTGAGCGAAGATGTGGATGCTTCAACTGGAAGTCAATGGGGTAATTTCCCTCAAGCATATAGTCATGTTGGTCTTTTGAACGCGGCAAGTCGAATTGCCAGAAAAATTGACCAACCCATGTTCTATTAATTAACGTAAAGAGAACTGCGGTTCAGATTAGGCGACTCAATATAGAAGAACATTATAACTCGGCTGGTCAATTACTATATTTGCCTGACAGTCTAAGACATGGTTCAAAGCACCAATACATTTGAAGAGGTAAGAGAAATTTTTACCGCCTACCTTGAGAATAAAGGTCTTCGTAAGACGCCTGAGCGGTTTGCTATCCTGGAGGAGATTTACTCCAGAGAAGGCCACTTCGACGTAGAATCACTCTACATCAGCATGAAGAACAAAAACTACCGCGTAAGCAGAGCAACAGTTTATAATTCTCTGGATTTACTGGTGGAGTGTGACTTGGTGACAAAACATCAATTTGGTAAGAATCTTGCTCAGTACGAGAAGTCATATGGTTTTAAACAGCACGATCATTTAATATGTACAGAGTGTCACAAGGTGCTTGAATTTTGTGACCCTCGAATTCAAAATATTCAAAATACAGTTGGAGAAGTCCTGAAGTTCAGAGTCATGCATCATTCACTGATTCTATATGCGCAATGCACTAACTCCAAATGTGAAAACAGATCAAAGAAATGAATTTTAAACATACCATCGAAGACAAGGTTGTCCACTTCATATTTGAAGGCGATTTGATAGGAGAAAACAACGGGCCAGAGCTAGTAGAAGTGGCAGGAGAAATGTT
>JAJCYL010000048.1 GCA_029262955.1 Cytophagales bacterium
AACTCAGGGCAAGCCTTTGCAGGTGTAGTAGGTCCGTTGGTGGAAGTTCCGGCCTTGATTCTATTGGTTCGGGTAGCTTTTTGGTTAAAGAAAAAGTATTATTAACGAAAAATTGCAATAACACCTGGTACTGGTAGTGAACATTTAGTATTTCATAAGTAACCTATAATACTTTGTACTCTCAAATAATGAATATTTCCATTCCCGGGGCATTTACCGAGGTGATTACACCCAAAAGCTTTTGTATCATTTACCGATATGTCCGGGGCAGGTTAGTCGCCAATTTTATTGTAGACCGAAAACTGTAATGGAACCTCCACCATAGTTCGCAACATACATCCGGTCTTGATGGATGTAAATATCGGTTGGTTTGTCAAAGAGGTTTTCGAAAATACCCAATAATGTCCCTTCAAAGTCATAAATGAGCACTCGGCTATTGTGGAAGTCAGTCACATAAATTTGGTCGCTGTAAACATCCAGTCCCGACGCCACATTGATCTCTTCCTGCCATCCATTCACTTTGATAAAATCTCCTTTATCAGAAAAAATCTGAATCCGATTGTTGTACGCATCAGCCACAAGCACCTTGTCTTGATAAAGTTTGACATCGGTCGGATAGTAGAGTTTTCCATCTTCATGGCCTTCTCCACCGATTTGTATCACTTGTTCACCATTGATCAGGTGGACATAGTGACTGTAGAAATCAGCAATAGCCATTTTGTTTCCATCCACATCCACTCCCGCAGGCGCATCAAATGAGATATTTAACTTAATTTCAGAAAGTTGCCCATTCTCCAATTGAATCACACGATCATTAATAAATTCAGTTGAAAATATCTTGTTATCCGAAAGATCGATGTGCATTGGGCGCTGAATATCCCTCCACTCTTCAATGATCGAACCTTTAAAGTCAGTCCTGACAATTCTGTTATTATCGGGATCGGAAATGATCAGTGTTCCATTGTCCTGAATAATACCAAGAGGAGATATTCCTTCAAGAGGAATATTTTCCTTAAATACCCATTCCTTTTTTGAGTCACAGGACAAAAGAAGTGCAAAGGCAACTAGGTACCAGTGCTTTATCAAGACTTAGATGTTATAAAGGTCACTTCTCTTGGTGTAAAACCGGCCTTCTTAACCTCTGCCTTGACTCTCTCCGGGTCAACCTCAGTTTCACCATCTAATGACAGTAACGCTTCACCCTTTTCGACGGAAATCTCAACTTTAGTGATACCCTCAATTTCCATTAATTTCTTTTCCAGTCCATAGGCGCAAAAAGGGCAGCTCAGGCCATCGACCTCCACTTTAATCTGTTGACTGTTATTCCCATCCTGTGCCTGAGAAAAAGACACCACTAAAAATGCTAGTATAAGAGCTGTATTTATTTTCAGTATGTTTTTCATAATATTTGATTTTAAAATATGAGAATTCGTGTACCTAATGTATACGTATAATTGAATTTATTGCTGCCATAACCTGACTGAGTAAGAGGTAATTGCACTCCGGTTTCCAGGAGAAATCTTCTGCCTGTTATTAGCTGTAATCCCGGTGAGAAAAACAGAATACTTTGGTCGATTTCGGGGACCGTACTTCCATTCAGGTCAACTGATATATTGAGCTGAAAGGGTGGATATTTTTGTGGAAGCAAGGGATAACTGAAAGCAAAATTGTAGGCCAGGTTATTTGGAGAGCCATCAGAAACAATGTTGTAACCAATTTCCCCATAAAGCCCGTATTTGAGGGTCACATAGCCGGTAACAAACCCAATGCCTGTGGTATTTACTCCCGAGCCAACTGCGGGCACTTTTGAGTCATTGCCGGTAGGAAAGGTTTCTGAAAGCTTAATCAATCCCCTGAATGTTTTGCCTTTCCCGTCTTTTTGAAAGAGCTGGTATTTAGTAAAAAGGTTCAAATCGCCAAATCCTGAATTGCTACCGACACCTTCAGTTTTAGGGTTAAGGTTTCTCCACGGCAAAATTGCTCCAATCTGCCATTTCCTATTAATATTATAGGGTATGGCAAGGGGTTGAACATAAACTTTCACATTTTCCCGGCTAATGTATCTGCCAAAAGTTCTTATACCTCGCCCTTCCAGGCCCAACATGATAGGGGTATCGGTAAAAATTGGAGGTCCCTGGGCAAATCCCTGATTGGAGAACAGTGAAATAGTGACCCACAGGATCATCCAAGCGACGTCCTTTGTTTTCATCATTTGACGAAATCAATCGATTATGAAGCAAACATAATAAGAAGGGTGGGGTGGTCTGCAAACAAAAAAACGGAAATATTGAATCTAATTATTTCTCACCGTTGATTTGATCCAGGTCCTCTTTCATTCGGGAGATTTCCTTCATTTTTTCAGTAAGATCTTCAAGCTCAAGTTCGGGGAACTGCTTTCTTAAAAACTCTATCTTGTCTTCGTTGCCACAATTGCCCGGGCAGGCTTCCACGGTTTCCACAATTTTCAACGCCAACGCTTTTCTATAAACTTCATCGAGCAGCAAGTAATGGGCTTTGTCCAAACCCATTTGCGCAGCTTTAAACTGAATTAAGATTTTTTCGGGATCCTGATCTTCATCGAGCATTTTAGTAAGACCATCAACCTGTCCTTTGATGCTTTGCAGCCTGGTTATAATGTCCTTAGTCAGTTCTTTCGGAAGCATATACTTTTATTAAGTCGATGTAAAAACGTTTGGATATCTTTTTTGGTTTTTCCTCTTGCCAAGATGGTAGGCGTGATCAAGGGATACGATGTAGGTTCCAGGATTTTTTTGAACCCATTGGTTGCCAGCCTCAGGTGATGCAAAGAAATGAATATGACAACAGAATGTACCTACTAGATCTTCAGTTATCTTTTCAGTATCAGGGGCAATTAATGACACCACAGTTCTTTCGGGGTTGATACTTAAAACGCCCGAAGATGATATTGTTAGATTGATTTCCTGTTTTGTAACCGGACAGGTCGAAACTACCTTGACAGTTTTGTCTATCAAGGCAGGAATGAACATGGTATCCCACGCACACCAGGTGTAAAGTTTCCTGCCCTCAACTTCAAGGATATGGGCTGTTTTACTCAGGCTCAATCCAAAGAAACCAATGATATCTGTATTATCGTTCCGAAGCACCTCGCTACCCCACCTATTTAAGATCTTATCAATTTCTAATTCGATCAATCCTGTTTTGTTCGCAATATCCCTGGTTGAAACGGGCTTCCCGTTTATTAGCAACTGATATAATACCATTGATACGCTTTGTTCTGCAGGCGATAACTGCATCAAATTCGATGGAAACAGAGATAAGAAGTCTTGAATTTCAGTTTCTGCCATATTTGATTATTCCGTTTACAAATTATTGATCCCGTGATATGTCCTTACTCTGCCGGATGAATAAATTCCTTCCTTTCAGTAAACAGGTAGTTTAGATAGTCCAGGTTGGTGTCTTTTGGTGGTACTTCATCTTTGTCTTTACCCAGGAGCCTGATAAAAGTTAGCAATTGTCCTCTATGATGAATGCTATGCACCATGGCATCGAGGAAAATATGTTCAGCTTTCACTCTTTGATTTCCTGCCAAAGGTAAGGCTATCAGCTCATTTGGTGAACGTCGCACAAGCTTTGGCCAGGTTATAATTATTTCATTCCATTTTGCAATTAACTCCTCTTTCGTGAGATGGTTTAGATCAGGAAAAGATTGATATGGCGTGCCCTCGACCAGCGAAATGAAATAATCATAAATACTGAGGATGTGCACTGTTTTTGAACGAACATTTCCGCTCAATTCATTGAAAGAGCGATCAAATTCTTCCTCTGTCAGCTTCTCAAGGAGATTAATCGCTCTCCTGTCTCCCCAAACCAAATAATCAGTAAGGAGGTCAATATTCAAAGGGCTCGAAGTGTTCGTGATCATTAGTTAAAATCCTTGCCCTTTTCCAATAAGGCAATGGCGCTTTCGATGAAACCCTTGTTAATCTCAGGAGCTTTAGATAAGGCCTCTTTTTCTAACTGAAGGGCTCTTTGATATTGGCCAAGAGCAGAATACCCACGGGCCAGGCCATGAGCGGTTAACCATTCCTCCGGCCATTTCTCCCGTTGACGTTTATATACTTTCATGGCCTCCTCTGGCCGCCCTGTTCTGATCAAAGAAGTACCATAAGAATAGAAATCATTCACCTTTGTAGTTGGATGTTCTAATGCCAAGTCCTTTAAATTACCGGCTTCATCATTGCGTCCCATGGCTTTCAGGATCGCTGATTTGGTACTAAGGTTGGTGTAGTTCTCCTCCCTGGAGAGTGATTGCTCTATCCAAACCATTCCTTCATCAAAGTTGACCTTATTATCGGCACAATAGCCAGCTGCACGGTTAAAGTCACGCCAGTTCAGCCCGGTTGTGTCTGTAAGGTATTGCCGAAAATTGGTCAGCACCATGTCGTGAACATTAAACTCCACTTTAAAGGGAATCTGCTTCTTTTCCCAATTAAGAGCAACCCTGGCATATGTGTTATCTACAACCGGAAAACCATAGACCAAACGATCGACCTGGGCAGTTTCCTCCGTTTCAACCTCGACACGAAGTGCGTCATCCTGCTCATCATAGGAAAAGCTGCCCCACCCATCGGACTTTTTGGAAAAAATCACGGTGGCCCCGCCGGCTTCGTGAACAGCCATATGGAGCCCATACTTCCCTGCCTTAATTGGTTGGTCTTCAACTTTGGCATCGTGGGAGAATTCTATGGTTGTATTTTCATTGGCTCCGGCTCGCCAGGGTATTGGTTTACCTTGTGAGGCCACCGGTCTGAAATTAAAATTATATGGAACCAGGCCACCCCAGATATTTCCGGTGCGGTCAATACCTTCCGGAGATATAACACTTGGCCTTGAATAATTGATGGTGATAGTTGATAATCCGACCGTTTGGATGGCAGTCGCTGCAGGACTTGGAAAGCGGGGAGTGCCTGGCGACTTTCGCTTTTCAACTACGGCGTTTTCTTCGGACTTGCCCTTCTGTTGAGTTTGCTGGCAAGAGATCACAATCAATAGTAAGAGTAAAGAGACTATGATGATATTGGTTTTCATATCTTTTGATTTTTAAAGTTTTCACACCATCGATCCGACATCCGAGCCCATAGAAGGGTAGGAGTAGACGAGGTTGCGTATTTCACCGGAGGTCATTCCAGCCTTAATGGCCATTGCAAAAAGATTAATACTCTCCTCTGCGTGAGGCCCGATGATGTGGGCACCCAGAACACGACCATCTTCACCAGACAAGACCTTATAAGCATAAGTGTTTTCGTTGATCCTTTTGGCATTGTACCAGTTAGTCCCGCTTCCCGATTTCACTTTGTAGTTAAACCCTTTTCGTTTGGCTTGTACTTCTGTCAATCCAACTGATGCAAGCGTAGGAAGGGTGAATACCGCACTTGGCATTTCAGTATAATCCGGTATCTTGGAATTACCTTTGATAATATTGGCTGCAACAACATGTCCTTCCATCACCGCAACAGGTGTAAGATTCAAACCCTGACTTGCGGCTGAATCACCTGCAGCATAGACATCGGGATTGCTCACACTTTGCAGAAATTGGTTGACTTCAATGCCTTTTGGTCCATATGAAATGCCTGCCGCTTCAAGATTCAGACCGTCCAACTCCGGGATCCTTCCCGCGGCGTTAATAACCAGATCTGTGAGTCTTGATTCCGATCCGTTGGGGGTGTTGACGGTTACCAAATAGCCATCTCCTTGTTTTTCAATACCAGTTACTTCAGCCTCAAGTTGGAGATCAATACCCAATTCGCGAGTGGCTTTTACAAGGTAGGCCACGATCTCTTGTTCGAAGTTTTCCAAAGGAAATTTTCCCCGGTGAAAAATGGTCACTTTACTTCCTGCTCTTGCCGCTAAATGGGCAAATTCCATGGCAATGTAGCCACCCCCAATGAAAATGATATGCTTAGGTAATACTTCCAGATCTAAAAATCCCGTACTGTCTATTGGAATATCACTCCCAGGAATATCTAATGTGACTGGTCTTGCCCCGGTAGCAATGACGATCTTTTTGGCTTCCAGGATTTCATCATCAATTCTAATTGTATTGGAGGACTCAAACTGAGCAGCGCCATGGTACATAGCCACGCCTGATTGTAAATACCCTTTTTCAACTCCGGGTGGCATTTTGGAAACAAATTCGTTTTTAAATGCCATCAGCTCCTCCCAATTGATTTGCAAATTGCCTTTGAGACCGTGACCTTTCATTTTATCAGCCCGATCAATAATCTCTGCGGCCCCAACTAATATTTTCTTGGGATCGCAACCTCTCAGAGCGCAGGTACCACCATAAGGCCGAAAATCTGTGACGGCAGTTTTTAATGCCTTTTTTGCGCATTTATTGGCAATGGTCATTCCGGCCATACCGGAGCCTATAACGATAACATCGAATTGTCTCATTACTACCCGCAACAGCTACTCTTGCCCCCTTCTTGTATTGGAGGACAGGGAATAGATCCATAAGAACAATACACACAGCAATCTCCTTCTTTTGGTTTTAAAACCTCATGGCAATTTTCGCATTCATAAAAGAACTGGCAAGCATCAGTGGGCATGGTCTCTTCTTTGCTGTGACCACATTTAGGGCAGGTGATAGTTGATTGGAGAACTATTTCTTTTTCCATGATAGATTAATTATTAATTGATGAAGAACTGATAACCGGATCCAATGTTATTTCTGAAGGGTCTTTTTCTTTTTGAGCCACTACTTTGTAACCGGTAGCGTCTATTGCTTCGGTTATTTTTTCTTCATCAAGCACGGAAGCATCAAATTTCACCAAAGCATTAGCACTTTCGTACGACACTTTAGTCCCGATGATCCCTGGTAACTGGCTGACTTCGTAAGTCACATGTTGTTCACAACCCGTACAGGTCATTCCTTCCACTTCGAATTCAACCAACCTGATATTGTCAGATACCTCAAACACTCCATTTTGAACATCGGGGTAAAAGATGTGCGAGTAACTTGGGAATGCCAGCATGACACCGGCCATTATGGTAACCATACCAAGGAATTTCTTTGAATGAAGGAATTTTGTTTTGCCGGTTTCATCCTCACAATCACAATCGATTTCCTCTTTACTTGGTTTTAATTGCTGGTACCAGGCAAAGCCTATAACCAGAACAGTAATTCCAATGAGAAATGGCCTAAAAGGCTCTAACCAACTAAAAGTGGCGGCGATTCCACCAATACCTCCAACAAAAGCTAATACGGGAGTGATACAACAAAGAGAGGCTACGATTGCTGCTAAAACACCGGCACCTACTGTTTTAGTTTTTAAATTTTCGTTACTCATGATAATACTTCCTTAAATACTGTTTTTAATGATTTTATTATTGGCAGGATAGGACTTACTGCCTTTTTATTTAATGAATAGAAAATTGTTTGCCCTACTTTGTCGTCAATCACCATTCCTGCATCTTTTAGTTTGCGTAAATGCTGTGAGATAGGAGAAACATTCATACCAAGCACGTCACTCAAATCACAAGGACACATTTGTTCTTCACGATAAAGCAAGTAAAGAATATGTAGTCTGACTTCGTTACCGGCTAATGCCAATAATCTGCTCAAAGGTTTAGTCCTTTCTTTAACTCTTTCTATTTCATCTTTGCATTCCCTGATCTGGTTGACATCAGCAAGGACTCGTATACAAGAATTCACCATGTTTTATTATTTTAGTTATTGCTAAAACGTTAATAGAAAGAGAAAGGTTCAAAATCCCTGATTGACATCAGGGAGTACTCTAATACAGGTTTTTTCATTCAGTGTTTTAGTAATTGCTAAAACGTTAAGAATAGGAAGTTTGGTGGTTCATTCAGAGCGCATTAATATTTTCATTGGAGTGGAGAAAGCTCTCCATTTCAATTTCACATAATGAGTAATGCTCTTTTATATAAAAGTAATGCTATTATATTTGTAATTAATACAAATACTATGATAGCAACCC
>JAJCYL010000049.1 GCA_029262955.1 Cytophagales bacterium
CCTCGATAACTGCTGCCAGGACAAGATTCGGTGGCGTCCCGACCAAGGTGGCAATGCCACCAATCGAAGCGGAATAAGCGATTGACAACATCAAAACCTTCCCAAAGGCCTTAAATTCAGCTGATTCCTGTCCTGATCCCCGTAATTGGGAAACAATGGCCATGCCAATCGGCAACATCATTACACTGGTTGCGGTGTTGGAGATCCACATAGACAAGAATGCAGTAGCGATCATAAAACCCAACACCATTCTGCTCATGTCAGTGCCAATAATGGATATGACATTGAGCGCTATTCGACGATGTAAATTCCATTTCTCAATGGCAATGGCAATGATGAAACCTCCTATGTATAGGAAGATGAGTCGATGGCCGAAAGCTTCCGTGGTAGTACTGACTGCCAATCCACCGGTTAAAGGGAAAAGTACGATGGGAAGTAAGGATGTTGCAGCAATGGGAATGGCTTCTGTAATCCACCAGATCGCCACCCATGCTGTTGATGCCAGGATAGCATGAGCTTCGGCAGACATACCTTCTGCTGGTCCGACTAAGAGGATGATAGCAAAACTGACAGGACCTAAGAGGATACTAAAGATTTTTTTATTCAAGATTTCGAAATTAAATGCCGCTAAGTTGACAAGTATCACTCCTGTAAAAACAAGAATCTCCAAAGAAAGCAGAATATTCCTGGAGATTCCCAGTCCAGCTAGGAATGACGGTCAAATTAAGTGTCGGTCTGTCGTTATAAAGAAATTATTGTAATAAACAGGCCACTTTATTGTCTACTAATAACAGCCGTCATAGGCCCTAAATCGGGTAATTGTAACAAATAACAGATTTATGAGTAAACTATTAAAAGCAACTGATTGAAATCTTAGTTGTCTTTAATGCAAACTGATAGGTCAAAAACTCAGATGCACCAACTACTGATCATCTTCCCTTTACTCACTTCGCAGGCTTTTGCCTCAGATGATAAGAGAGAATTACGGTCCTATGAAACAGCTCACACTACGTCAGTAATAATCATAGACGGTTTTGGTGATGATGCAGCCTGGAGCGAAGTAGAGTGGTCAGGGGAATTTACTCAAAGAGAGCCTGTTCAAGGAGAAGCGCCTAGTGAACCCACGCAGTTCAAAATATTATACGACGACAAGAATCTCTATGTGCTGATTAGGGCCTTCGATTCCGAACCGAACAAGATCGTCAAGCGCATGTCTCGGAGGGATGGCTTTGTTGGTGACTGGGTGGAAATAAATATCGACAGCTACCACGACAAGCGTACTGCTTTTTCCTTTTCAGCAACTGCAGCTGGAGTGAAAGGAGACGAATATATTACTAACAATGGAGATAACTGGGATGAGAAATGGGATCCTATATGGTTCCTCAAAACCAGCATCGATGATCAGGGCTGGATAGCAGAATATCAGATACCACTAAGTCAACTCCGATTTGCCGATAAGCCTGAACACACCTGGGGCTTGCAATTCACTCGTCGATTCTTTAGAAATGAAGAACGCTCACTTTGGCAATACGTTCCACAAGATGCTCCAGGATGGGTTCATCAATTCGGGGAGTTGAAAGGACTTAAAGGGATAAGACCACAAAAACAGGTTGAGATCCAGCCCTATGTAGTAGCTGGTACTGAACGTTTTGAAAAAGAGGAGAATAACCCTTTCGCAACTGGTAAGGCCAGAGACGTTAGGGTTGGCGTAGATGGCAAAATCGGCATTACCAGTGATATCACCCTTGATTTCACCATTAATCCGGATTTTGGCCAGGTTGAGGCTGATCCATCACAGGTTAACCTGGGTGCTTTTCAGGTATTCTTCAATGAACGCCGACCCTTCTTTCTGGAGAGTAACAACATTTTGGATTTCCGGGTCACTCAAGCTGAAGCGGGAGGCTCATTTCGAAATGACAATTTATTTTACTCACGGAGGATTGGACGAAGTCCTCAATTCAGTCCGGACACCGAAGACAATGAATTCCTCAGTCAACCTAATAATACGCGAATAGTTGGAGCGGCAAAGTTGACGGGTAAAAACAAACATGGATTTTCATGGGGCTTACTGGAATCTGTTACCCGCAAGGAGGATGCCGAGATAGATGCAGCTGGAGAACGTAGAACGATGGCCGTAGAGCCCCTTACTAATTACCTGATAGGAAGAGTACAGCAGGACATCAATGATGGAAATACCACCATTGGCGGGATGATTACCAGTACCAATCGAAAGATAGACCACGATCAATTGGAGTTTCTTCACAATGGAGCGGTCACCGGAGGAATTGATTTTACTCACCGATGGAAAGATCGGACCTATTACATCTCGTTTAATTCCATTTTCAGTAGGGTCAATGGCACTGCTGAATCGATTACCGAGACACAGGAGTCTTCAGAGAGGTATTTCCAACGACCCGATCAAACGCATAACTCTCTTGATACCACCAGGACATCACTTACTGGTACGGGGGGAACCTTTAACATTGGTAAAAGTGCAGGAAATATCATTTTCCAAACTGGTGTCACTTACCGTAGTCCAGGGCTGGATCTGAATGACGCAGGGTTTCTGCTCAATACCGATTTTATTAATCAATATGGATGGGCCCAATACCGCATATTAAAACCATTCAGCATCTTTCGGTGGGTGAGGTTAAATTTTAATCAGTACTTGAATTGGGACTTTGGGGGCGTCAATACTTATAAAGGCTTGAATACCAACTACCACTTTCACTTCAAAAACTTCTGGAGATTTGGTACCGGAGGCACCTTATCAGCCAATTCAATCTCCAATGCAGATTTGCGTGGAGGCCCATCCATTATGTATCCTGGCGGAATTAACCATTGGTATTACATTGGTTCTGATAGCCGAAAAAAACTGCATTTCTGGTTCAATCAATGGAATAGTTGGGGCTTCGAGGGATATAGCGGTGAAAAAGGTTTTTGGATGGAAATCAATTACCGACCGATAGATGCCCTCAATATTTCCCTACAGCCCAGACTAAACATCAACAACAACGAAGTTCAATACGTGGATACGCCTGAGTCGGACACTTCCAATGAGGATCCCATTATCCTCGGAGAAATTGATCAAAACACTTACAGCCTTTCATTAAGATTTACTTACAATTTCAACCCCAACTTATCTCTTCAATACTGGGGTCAACCATTTATTTCCAAAGGGGAATACAAAAACTTCAAACGGGTGACCAACTCATTGTCTTCAGAATATAATGACCGATTCGAATTAATACAGCCGAATCAGCTCAACTACAACTTAGAGGACGAAGTATATGAGGTTGATGAGAACGGAGACAGTCAAACCGATTTCAGCTTCGAAGATCCTGATTTCAACTTTCTGCAATTCCGATCAAACATGGTTTTACGTTGGGAGTATATTCCCGGGTCTACCCTATTTTTAGTCTGGACTCAAAATCGCACCCAAGACGTAGATATTCAGGATCCTAACTCATTTGGAGCACTGAACTCAAGACTATTCGATTCAACAGCCCACAATATATTTTTATTGAAGTTTACCTATCGATTTCGGCTATAGTCAAGGACTATCTGATCTCCTCGCCAATAAAACATATTCACTGAAGAGCTGATTCACATCACCAGTCCGAATGAATTTGGTTGCTTTTGCCAGCCCTGATGATTTATTGGGGTGATAATCATCTTGATAAAAGAAACTGCTGTTCACTTCAACCCAATTGGCCATATATAAGTCGTGAGTCTCCTCAAATGTATTCCTGGTGCAAATGGCATATTTTAAGTTCTTTGAGGGTCTTGAGAGTTTGGCCATAAATTCTTTCCTTTCAGGATAATAGGTTGAGCCTGCCTTCCCATTTAGATACCACCAAAAAAAGGAAAAATCTATGTTAATCAGACGGTTGGAAACAGCAAGGTCGCCAGCATCTGCTTTGATATCTGATATGAATCGATTCAGTGGGGAAATATTCATATTAGGCTGAATCCACAAATAGTTAAACCATAAATTGACGACTACTAAAACGGCCGCAATTGAAGCAACTCTTTCAATATTCTGATTGAGGTAAATAGCAAGCGCACTAAATGATAAGAGGCCGCATCCAATGAGTAAAAGGGTTGTATCAATGATTGATTCTGGTAAATAATAGCTCATACCAAGGTATCCCATGGCGCTTATTAGGAAAATTCCTATAAATAACCTCTTAAAATCGGACATTGCAACCAATCCACCAGCTATCAATGCCACTGGAACCACATAATCTAAAGAATAGTGATTGTGATACTCTCGCACGAACAGTACGATGAAAAGCAAAGTTGAAGCTATCCAAGCGAGTGGAAACCGGTATAATTCTGAAATATTGAAATACTGTTCCCGAGGGTTCTTCCATTTCACTTTCATTAAAATCACTCCGATCCATGGTAAAAAAGTCAGAAGGAAAAGTGGCTGAGAATAAGATTGATTGTTGTACGTAATCCTTTGTATGATTTCGCGGTTGAAAGTGTCCAGAAAATACTCCCATCCAAACTCGTTCAATAAAAAAAGGTACCAGGGAAAAACAATAACTACAAAAACCATCCAACCCTTAAGTGAAAGAAGAATGGTAGCCCATGGTGACTCCCTATGTACCAGGTGATAAACTATGGCTGTTAGTAGCGGAAAGATCACTGCAGGAGGCCCTTTTATCATGAAACCTAAACCCATCGTGGCGTAAAACGCGATAATATCTTTAGTAGTCGGTTGGTGGGATTGTAAAATTTTGAGAAGAAAATAGTGTGAGATTGTGATAAACGAAACCAATGCCATTTCAGGCTTAATTAACCAAGTCATGTGGAAGAAGAATGGTGTCGCAGACAGTACTATCAATGCCATTTCTGCTTTTTTTTCATCAGAAAAAAGCAGCCTGCCAATCTTATATGTAAAAAGCAATGTGAAGAAAGCGGCTACTATGGATATCATCCTGGCTCCGAAGAGGTTTTCTCCGAAAACGTACTGACCAGTCAAAACTGTCCAATAGAGCCCGATAGGTTTATTGGTCCTGATTTCACCCCAATAATATTCGGGAATAAGATAAGAACTTTTGGTTCTCATTATCTCAGTCGCATTGAGGTACACTGCCTCATCAAAATCACGGATGCGATAGTCGTCAACAAATAAGACGAACATTGCGAAATAGACAATAAGATATATCCTGATTTGCAGAGACATTATGAGGATTAAGCCAATTGAATCTCAAATTGCTTTATTCCTGCCACTCTATTACCAACAGGGTAATTTTTTTCTACAAACCTTACCTTGTTTTGATCATCAATTATCATGATGGTGGAGGAGCAAGTACCATAGGTGTCCGTTTCAATAAACATAGAACTAATGGCCTTCTCCCACTCATACGGTACTCCAGTAGAAGGTAAATCTTCGTCTTTAGCCAGGTCAGAATTGCCAAGCAGATCAAACAATGTTCCATCCTCCACATTATTATCTTCGTATGCTTTCTCCAGAAGACCCTTCCCTAAGTCTACCTTAGGCCATGAGGTGTCCAGCAATGCATTACTCAACCCGTATGATCCTGGAGATAGTTGCTTTATCTGGTGGTCAATATTGTTGTAGTACCAGAGTTCATTCATATTGCCAATTAGCAGGTTAAAGCCATAATACTGCTCACCTTCCTTTTGGATTTCTCTGAGGTATGCCTCAGGGGTATCTTCATTTCTTAAAAAATTCGCTGTCAGATGACCCCGAGAAGGTGCGTTGTTCTTTTTAATTCGCGGATCTCTATAATTGGTTATTGCAGCAAATTTTCCAGACTTTGTAATTCCCATCCAGGTACCTCCCGCTTCCAGATCCCTACCTGCCAATACAGCCGGTTGATCTTCCCAATAACCAGCTTCTTTGGTTGGTCTGCCATAGAACTCATCTCTATTGGCCGCCAAAATAAGCTTGTAACCAGGTTTTTGCTTCCATGAAAAGAGTATCAGGCACATTTCTTTGGATCAAACGTTTTCGGACAATTTCTTTTTATACTCAGAAGGAGTAAGGTCGGTATTTTTCTTAAAAGCAGCATTGAACGCAGACAAAGTGTTGAATCCGCTTTCATAAGCGATTGCAGATATTTTAAGATTATCATAATCTTCATCCTGAAGCAACTCTTTTGCCTTAAGAATGCGGTATTGATTGGTATAGTCCGTAAAACTGATGTTGATGTGAACATTGAATAGGTTGGAGAGCAAATGCTTAGCAATTTTAGTATTTACGGAGAGTTTCGAAAGTGTGAATTCCGGGCTCAAGTACAACTTCTCTTCCTCAATCACGCTCTTAACTCTTTTCGTATAGTTCTCAACATCATCCTTCGAGAGTTGAATGTTTCGATACTTGGGCTTTAATTCCTCAGTAAAGATCACATGATTTTTAAGGACGTAAAAGCTTAGAAAATAAACGATAGCGCTATAAACAACCGGACCTGTCATATAAGAGGTCAAACCCCACTCGTAGTTCATAAAATAAGCCATGCAAAACAAGGCAATTGAAATGTAGAGGGTGTTTAACCAGGTCTTAATTTTTGAAGGCCCTCCCTCCCTGACAAACCTTGCTAGAAAATAAAGTGACAGCACCAAATAGATTAACGAATGATAAAGAAGCACTGAGTATCCTCCGATATACCAGAAATTGGAGGTAGTGAGCATTGTTGACAGTGCCAACACCAATAAGCCAGGCACAAAATGCAGGTATTGATACCAGTGCCATCTGAAACTTTCTCTAAATGAAAAGATGTAGAGCATTAAAAGTGGCACGATTACCAGGTGAACACCAAAACCCATATTGAGGATAAACATTGACACATCGTTATAGAAGAGCCACAAAGTTGACTTTGCTACCCGAATTGCGACGGCAATAAAAAGGGCACCTAACAATAAATTTGAAAGTCGTTTGCCCCGCTTTGACGAGACAAAATAGCCACCGATAAAAAAGCTCTGAATTGCTCCGACGCTACAGAGGATCAGAAAAATTGTATTCCCGTTCATTAAGTTTTTGAGACTTGGCTGAGCAATTTTAAATGGATACGATCAAAATTGAAAGCTGGTTTCTTTAGTTGTCTCCGAATCCGCACTATTTAGAGTTAATTTTTATTAAAATCGCACTTGATTACACAATTCAACAAAATCTGAGTTTCTCAGTAAAGATTACTATTGAATCCTAATTACAACCCAATGAAATATATTGTAGCCCTCGTTTTGATAGTAATTTCGGCATGTTCTCAGAAAGACTTACAAAGCTTAACAGTTCCAGGAGTATCCAAAGCACTAGCCGAAGAAAGATCCGAGCGTGTAAAAAATGTAATTTATAGCCTTAAATTCAGTCTGCACAAAGACAAGTTTGTGCCAGTTCAGGGTGAAATGCGCTTGAGATTTGAATTGAGTTCCATCGACCAACCATTAATTCTAGATTTCAATGCCCCGGTGGGCAATATCCGGGGTATTGATAGTCCACTCCTGGATCGAATAGTCTTCAAGCACGAAAATGAGCACATTATCATCGATCCGGTAAGCTTACGAATAGGCAGGAATGATATCAACATAACATTTACTTCAGGAGAATTGGGTCTCAACCGCATGGATGACTATATCTATACATTGCTAGTTCCGGATCGGGCTTCCTCAGTTTTTCCAAGTTTTGATCAACCTGATATAAAAGGTACCTATCAATTGACGCTTGAAATACCGGAAGATTGGAATGCAGTCACCAGTGGAGCATTGGAAAGTGAGACTATAATTCACTCAAGGAAAACTCTGGTTTTTAAGAGGTCACCACTCTTTAGCACATACCTTTTCTCATTCGCAGCCGGAAAGTTTCAAAAGATTACGCAACTGATCAATGGAATGGAGATGAACCTCTATCATCGGGAAACTGATTCCGTGAAGGTTGCCCGAAATGCCACCGAAATATTTGAATTACATTGGAATGCCATCGAGTGGATGTCCGATTACACAGAGGCTCCTTACGTTTTTGGCAAATTTGATTTCATCGCTATTCCATCATTCCAATATGGAGGAATGGAACATCCTGGTACCATTCATTATCGAGCCAACAGCCTTTTCCTTGATGAGACAGCTACTCAAAATCAATACCTTGGAAGAGCCAGCCTGATAGCACATGAAACGGCTCACATGTGGTTTGGAAATCTTGTGACCATGAAATGGTTTGATGACGTTTGGATGAAAGAAGTCTTTGCCAATTTCATGGCAGATAAAATCGTTAACCCCTCTTTTCCGGATATAGATCATGATTTAAAGTTCCTGCTCAGCCACTACCCCAGGGCTTACCAGGTTGATCGATCTATGGGGGCCAATGCCATCAAGCAAGAATTGGAAAACCTGAAGCAGGCGGGAACCATGTATGGAGCTATTATTTACAACAAAGCCCCCATCATGATGAAAAAGTTGGAGCGAATTATTGGTGAAGAAGCCTTTCGAACCGGTCTTCGGCAATACCTTGTTGATTTCGGATATGGCAATGCGGACTGGGGTGATTTGATCGAAATACTTGACAGCAAAACAGAGATTGACTTGAAAACCTGGAGTGACATCTGGATCAGCAGTCCGGGGATGCCCGTAATTACTGTCAAAAAATCTGACAAGATAGTGCTATCCCAGGTAGACCCTTTTGATGACGGTAGAATCTGGATGCAGGATATTAACCTGATTACTTCAAATGGGAAAATGAATGGATATTTTGATGACGATGAATTGCGATTTAATCTACAGCAACCCTCTGACTATGTGCTTCCCAATGGTGGAGGCACCGAATACGGTTCTTTCATCCTCGACAACGCCAGCATAAGTTTCCTTTTGGTCAATATCCGTGGCATATCAAATGATTATGAACGTGGCGTTGCATGGCTTGACCTTTATGAAACATTTTTGAATGGCAAAATTGAGGCTCAACCATATGCAAATGCATTATTATCCAGCTTAGAGAGTGAATCCAATATGTTAGTGATAGAGCTTCTGTTGGATCAATTGAATACCGTATTTTGGAAGTTCCTTGACACAAATCAGCGCCTGTCCTTAGCTAGTCAGGTAGAAGAAACACTCTGGTCAAGGCTGAATTCAGGTGAGAAAGATATACAGGCAATATTCTTCAAAGGCTTTGTTAAAATGTCTAGCTCGAAGGAAGGGAGTGAAAAACTATATGGCCTTTGGAGTAAGCGTATGGTTATTGATGGTCTTACTCTAGCGGAAAATGACTATACGGATCTTTCACTGAATCTGGCCCTAAGAGACTATCCGGAATCAACAGCGATTCTTAGAGATCAACTTGGTAATATTAGTAATGAGGACAATAAGAAACGATTTCGTTTCATAAGACCATCGGTGGTCACCAACGCTAAAACGAGGGAGCAGTTCTTCTATGCACTTAGCCAGGCAAACAAAAGAGAGGTAGAGCCGTGGGTCCTCGATGGCCTGAGGTTTATCAATCACCCCTTACGGGCTGAGCAATCTGCTATTTATGTAAGAAGGAGCCTTAATTTACTGGAGGAAATACAATTAACCGGGGATATTTTCTTCCCCAAAAGATGGCTGGACGCCACCTTTTCCGGGCATACATCGAGTGAGGTTCTGGCAACAGTAGACCAGTTTCTTGAGGAGAATAAACAACTTGACGATAAACTCAGGAACAAAGTACTTCAATCTACTGATGAATTGAGACGGATTGTAAGATACCGGTCATCTACTCCTCAATGAAACCGATAACCGCGGATTGGTACTTATCTTGCTGTACAAAACCCTGCATCCGTTTTAGTGACTTGTAGGGGTCATCAACGATAAACATATTAATTACCCACACCGGCAATCCACCACCAGGATCAGCATAAAACTGGTACTGTACTTCAATTACGTTCTCCTCTATCGGAGTAAATTTCCAACTACCCTCAAGTTGCTTGATTCGGATATAATCATTTCCCTCAGGTATATAATCTGGCACACCTATGACGCTCGAAGTCACAATTTTAGTGTCCTTGTCTTGAGCATAATCGAATTTGGCAACCAGGTCCCTGTCTGTTGCTGGAAATGGAAAATTTAACTTAAGGTGAACGATACTACTTTTCTCATCGAAAACTTTAATTGGTGTACCCGACTCAACATGGTTGTACCAATCTTTGGCAGCATCAGAATCTCTTACAAGCGCAACTACGCTTGTCAAACTGGAGTTAATCCTCGTAACTGCCTTGAATTCTTTGATTTTACGACCGTCTGTCAATCGGGTATATACTTTGATACCGTCTTTGTCTTTTTCAAGTTTCCATCCATCTGGATTTACAAATAGACTGCTTATAAAAAGCATTAAAATAATCATCATCCTCGATTAATTTCCATCTGTATTAAAAGTATATACATCAAATACGGTCGTATATTTGTGCTTTGTAGTCAAAATTAATGCTATACAATGGGTCTTTCTGAAGATATCAAACAAAAAACGTTCAAAAACGAGTTTAATAAAGTGATTGTCAATATCATTTTTACCAATAACTGGATACATGAAAAACAATTGGGCATTTTTAAACCTTATGGTTTGACAGAGCCACAATACAATGTACTCCGAATATTGAGAGGGCAATATCCCAATCCATCTACAATCAATTTAATTATTGACCGGATGTTAGACCGAATGTCAAATGCCTCAAGAATTGTAGATAAACTTGAACAAAAAGGATTAGTCCAAAGGTCACAATGTAGAAATGACAGAAGGGCCGTTGATGTCACCATCTCAGAAAAAGGCCTGAAACTCCTGGAGGAATTAGATGTAAAAATGACAACATGGGAATCTCAAATTCAGGGTATTAACGAAGAAGATGCTGTGAAAATAAATGAACTACTTGACAAGTTCCGGTCTTCTAAGCCTACTGCTTAAAAATTTCGCTTGCTTCATAAACTGCCTCTTGCAACTCCTCTCTTTCAGACGCCAAGCGTTCCTCAGGCCAATTGAGTAAAGATCCCATGCATTTAATTACTTCCTCTCCATATTTTTTGACACTGCTTATATCAAAAAATAATCTACCCGTCCTGCGAGTTAGAAAATCCATGGTTTTCGTTACGAATTCTTGCGCAACGCTGAACTTTAATTCTGCAATCAACAACGCCAAGTCAGCATCTTCATAGTCATTTTTTGTTTCCTCAAATATGTTCAGGATACTGTCCGATTGGCGCCCATAAGTTGCAGTTAAATACCAACCATAATATGGATCAATGTTGTTCAGAGCCAGGGTTTTAACTAATTGTCCCCGATAATGACCCACATTATCCTCGTTTTCAAATGGACCACCGGATAAGTGTAGCTTTCCCGTCTTGCAGTCTACGAATTTACGACCATCCTCCTGATTTAATTTCTCAAAAACAAGATCTGTAATACGTTCTGCCATCTTGCGGTAGCCGGTAAGTTTTCCTCCAGCGATAGAAATCAAGCCAGAGGATGATTCAAAAATTTCGTCTTTTCGAGACAATTCCGAAGCCGATTTGCCTTCTTCATGGATAAGTGGTCTTACTCCGGCCCAGGATGAGCTGACATCATCACGAGTTAGTTTGATCCCCTCGAATGTATTATTGACCGCGTCGATTAAATATTGGGCGTCTTTATGTTCAGTCAGGATTTTATTTTTATTACCTGAATAGTTGGTGTCAGTTGTGCCGACATAAGTGATCTTTCCTCTTGGAATAGCAAAAATCATCCGGCCATCATGTACATCAAAATATACAGCTTGCTGAATAGGCAGCTTCTCTCTTTCAAACACGAGATGAACGCCTTTGGTCAGGTGTAAAGTTTTACCCTGTAGAGAGCCATCCTTTGACCTTAATTCATCCACCCAGGGGCCCGCGGCACTAACAACTTTTTTTGCAGAGATCTTAATGTTTTTTTGACCGAATTTATCCTTAGCTATCACACCATTCACAATGTCTCCCTCATGGCTAAAATCCACAACTTCAACATAATTCAAACAAAGCGCTCCGGAAGCAACGGCCGTCTTTATCACCTCGATGGTTAGTCGTGAATCATCCGTTCTGTATTCTGCATACAATCCTCCCCCAAGAATCTCATCCCTATCCAAAAGAGGCTCCTTCTCCATTGTTTCTTTTTCATCCAGCATCACACGTTGGTCTGCACTTTCAACCCCAGCCAGAATATCATAGACCATTAAACCCACCGAAGTCATCAACTTTCCAAAAGTCCCATCTTCGGTCAACGGAAGAAGCATTTTCTCTGAAGTAACCAGGTGTGGCGCAAGTCGATGCACGATTGCTCGTTCCCTTCCAACCTCGCGGACCAAGGCAATCTCAAATTGTTTGAGGTATCGCAATCCGCCGTGAATTAACTTCGTTGATTTACTACTAGTGCCAGAAGAGAAATCATTCTTCTCCAATAAAATAGTCTTCAGGCCTCTACTGGCTGCATCTAAAGCTATGCCGGCTCCTGTTATGCCTCCACCAATTACGATGAGGTCATAAAATTCGTTTGAGGCTAACGATAGGTATTCATTTCTACTATGTACAGAAAATTCTTTCACCATGCCAAGGTATCACTGATAGATACGATAACATGCTAATAACACATAAAAAGAATGAATTACCGGAGAGATTCAGCAAATATTAAAACCTAATTATTGCGAATTAAATGCCACTTACAACTTCTTGAAGAACTTTTTTGGTCTCGACTTGATCCAGCTGGTGATTTGTAAGGGCTTTCTCCAAAGTTTCTGTAGCTGCTTTTTCCTTCTCCTGTACCTCTTCATCAGCATACTTCATAGAAAATTTAAGATGCCTTACTGCATCTTCCAGGTAAAATTCATCATCAATTTCCTGAAGGTGCTCAAGCGTGTACATAATGTGATTTTTTGCCAAAGAAGTAATTATACGACCGAAAATTTTATCCATCTCAGCTAATTCTAACTCTCCTCGCTCAAACTTATGCTTCACTTCCACCAAAGGTGGCAAGCTCAATAGAGCAGTCTCCTTATCAATGCAATCATCACAATAGGCCTCTTTACTTAGCAATTCGGTAGCCGTTTGTACTTGCTTATTGAAAACAAATCTGTTGTTAGACATAAATGCCTTCCGGGCACTAGTGAGGTGAGCATCGATTCCGGCGGCCACGCTGTATTCAGCTTTCGGGGCTGATTTAAGGCTTTCTCTATGACCGTGAATGATTACCATCACCATAGTTGTAATCATTATCAAGGGAATGAAGGGAAAATTTTTCATATCACTTTATTTTAAATCCTTAATAATTAACTAGTTACAAATATACACTTAATTAATTACTTTCAATATTTGCGGCAAACAATTAGTGATGAAGATACCTTCAAAAACTCCATTTTCCCCTGACGAAAATCAGCTTTGCTGTTGATTCTAGTTGTCCCGAAGGGTCGTCCCAAAAAAATTGTCCAAACACATCCAAATCAAGGTTCTGTACAACTGACCAACTAATTGTTGGGTAAATAAACATGGCTTTATCCCCTGGAAATGTCATTATCGCCAGTCCGGCATTCAAAAGAGGATGAATGGGGTAGCTTGTTTGGATTATTGAGGAGAATCTGTACGGGGTGATATTTTTAGTCGTCAACCTGCTATTAGAGGTGAAACCTCTTGTTTCAAATTGACTGGGCTCATTTGTACCTGTGGAATTGTACAAACCAGACCACATTATATATAATGAGTTGGTAAAACTGTAATCCCATGTAAGTGAAGCCAAATAACTCCTTTTGTCTATTGAAGAGACCTCAAACGGCTGGAAATAGGTCATTTCTCCTTTAAATCCTGAAGTTTTGATGTTGCCAGCCCATCCGAAACCGATAGTTACATTTTCATTGGCGATTCCTCCAAGAAATTGCAGGTCATACTCATGAGTATTGGTTTTCCACATTCCTGCGGCCACAAAATCGTCCATATTGTCGGCTACTTTTGCAGCAAATTCGAAACTAGAGGCAAATCCAGTATATTTTTGAATTCTTATTGCATCAGATCCGGGTCGCTCTTCGTAGTCAAAATCAAAGAATGAATAGGCATTGAACAAATCATTCGGATTCCAAACCAGATTTGTACCCCAATTGATCCTTTGCCTACCTAATCTTACTTCCCAATCATCCTTGTTCCATTGCACATAAAAGCGATCTATCATACTGTGCAAGACAGCCTTGTCCCGGTCAATTACATTGACCGACAGGTCCAGATAATCATCGTTTACATCAATCAACTGACTATAATTTGGGATAAGCCGTACGACATCACCATGGAAAAACCTGTTCCTTATCTCCAGAAAAGCCGAAAAATTATCTGTAGGATACCATTTAAAATTCAACCTGTTATGAATAAGATTATCTATAAATACTTCATCATCCTGAGAGGAATTGATGGTAACAAGGTCTTTCACATATCCGTTAATCGACCATTTCTTTTCCAAAGAATCTTCAGATTGAGCCTTCACTTCTAATGAAGTAATCAAATGAACTACACAAAAAGCTATTAGAATTCGCTGCATGCTAAGATTCTAACTTAAGGTCGTCAGAAGTGTCGCAAGGTTCGGGACTCATTAGGAATTTGTCAATGATTTGCAAAAGTCTATAAAATCTCCATTGTTCCATTATTTAAACATTTGAATTAGAAGTTATAGAACGTCATCTGTGTTTCATTTTCAAAACATCTGCGGTTTAGCTATGATTCGAATATTGAAGGGACTGATATTACCCTATTCCTGAGCCTGCCTGCGGGTCCATAGCCGTCAGCCTAACGATTTCCACTGCACCACAATCCATCTTTTCGAATCAGTGAGCGAGGGCCTCCCTTCAGGGACAGGCAGGCCTTGCCCTGAAAAAGAGGCTTTCGAGATGGCCCTTCTTTTTTAAAAGGGTAATTTGCTCAGGTCAACGTTGCCACCGGTAATAATTAGGCCAACTTGTTTTTTAGCAAATACATCGGGGTTTTTGATCACAGCAGCCACGGCTACGGCACTTGAAGGTTCAATTATTATTTTCATTCGTTCCCATACCAGGCGCATGGCATCAATTATCTCCTCTTCCGAGACTACAAATATGTCTTGAACCAGTTCGCTGATAATCTCGAAATTTCTTACCCCTAAAGATGTTTTTAATCCATCGGCAATGGTATTAGGGTTTTCTACTGGCAGCAACTTTCCTGACTTGAAAGAACGATACGCATCGTCGGCATTAGCTGGTTCACCGGCATAAACTGGCGTATTAGGTGATAAATAACTGGTTGTAAGGGCAGTCCCACTCAATAAACCTCCACCACCAACAGGAGTAATAATTGCCTCCAAACTCTCGATTTCTTCAATTAATTCCTTAGCTACAGTCGCTTGTCCAGCAATTACAGCATAGTCATCATAAGGTGGAATAAATATTGCCCCAGTCCTCTCAACTGTCTCCTCTAATGCTTTTTGTCTCGCTTCAAGCGTATTGTCACATAGAATTATTTCTGCCCCATAGTGAGCAACTGCTTTTTGCTTCACTTCTGGTGAATTTTTGGGCATGACAATAAAGGCTTTTATTCCTGATAGCTTTGCAGCTAAAGCAACCGCCTGGGCATGATTACCTGATGAATGAGTAGCAACACCTTTGGCTCTGTTGTCGGGGTGAAGTGACAAAATGGCATTGGTTGCTCCCCTCATTTTAAAAGCGCCAATTTTCTGAAAGTTTTCGCACTTGAAAAATATCTTAGCACCACTGATTTCATTGATGCTTTCAGAAGTAAGAATAGGGGTAACATGTGTATACCGAGAAACTTTTTGCTGTGCTCTTTTTATATCCGAGAGTGTTGGTCGGATGAACTCGATTGATGCTGTTTTCATGTGAATTAAAACCTGGCTGCCATTATCAGATTCAAATCACGATGTTTTAGGTTAAATTTCCTTGCAACATGTTGATTGGTAACATTCCCTTTAAATGTGTAAACCCCTTTCATGAACCACGCTTGAGCAAAGATCATATCTTCTATCCCACCATGGTCGGCTATTTGTATCAATATTGGGGTCAAAATATTACTCAAAGCTATAGTGGCGGTTCTGGCAACCCGCGAAGCGATATTGGCTACGCAATAATGAACCACATCAAATTTTCTAAAAATCGGATTCTTATGCGTAGTTAATTTGGAGGTTTCAAAGCAGCCACCCTGGTCCATACTGACATCAATTATTACTGATTCGGGCTTCATTTGACCCACCATCTCCTCAGTCACCACACAAATACTTTTGCCTTTTTCTAACCTCAATGCCCCAATTACTACATCTGCCTCTTTCAACGCAGTAGTAAGAATGGCAGAATCAATCGTTGAGGGATAGACTTGATGCCCCAGGGCGTGCTTAATACGCCTCAATTTATAAATATGGTTATCGAAAATTTGAATATCGGCTCCCAGACCAAGGGCGGCTCTGGCGGCATGTTCTGCAACTGTACCGGCTCCAATAATCACAACTTTGGTAGGTGGCACACCTGTTACCCCACCTAATATTATTCCCTTGCCATTGCTAACACTACTCAAATACTCGGCAGCTATTAGCATCACCGCACTTCCAGCTATTTCAGACATGGACCTCACCAGTGGTAGGCCACCAACTTTATCTTCGATGAATTCATACGCCAGAGCCGTAATTCGACGTGAATTCAGTTCGTTTAAATAATCAGGACTTTGTTTCCCTGTCTGAAATGCAGAAATCAAGGTAGAATCGAGTTTCATATACCCAATTTCTTCAATTGAAGGCGGCTCGACCTTCAGTACAATTTGGGATTCAAATGCCTCTTTTGCTGAATACACGATTCGGGCACCAGCTTCGCTATATTCCTGATCAGAAAACTTGGCGGTCTTTCCAGCACTGGACTCTACAACCAGTTCATGGCCGTGACCCACCAATACAGCCACTGATTCAGGTTTTAACGAGACCCTGTTCTCTTGTAGAGATCTTTCCTTTGGGACACCAATAACTAATGATGAATTATTTTTTTTAACCTTAAGCAGCGATTCCTGAGGTGAAAGGCTGGTCTTGGTCAATTCTTCAGTCCCCTTTATCTGGCCCATGTTTGGTTAGGTGAATTGTACGCTTCTCAGCTATAAATTTAATGTTTATTTTAAGGTATCGATCAGGAATTAGATGGGGAATTTTCTCAGGCCACTCAATGAGACATAAATCGCCGGAATAGAAATATTCGTCCAAACCCAAATTTTCAGCCTCCATTTCAGATTCAATACGAAAAAAATCAAAGTGAAAGATTGTTTCCCCACGTGCTGTTTCATACTCATTTATTAATGAAAAGGTGGGGCTACTGACCTCATCCACCACGCCCAATTCAGCGCAAATCGCTTTGGTAAAGGTGGTCTTTCCTGCACCCATTTCACCCTCAAAAAGCCAAATACGTTGATCTCCCGCAATATTTAGCACTTCTTTAGCTGCTGTTGGCAAATAAGATTCGTCGGAAATATCAATTGTCATTAACTGCCTTTTGGGCTCAAAGTTATTACAGGAAGTATCATTTCTTCAAGGGAAACTCCTCCATGCTGAAATGTGTCTTTGTAATAATTCACATAATGATTGTAGTTGTTGGGATAAGCAAAAAAGTAGTCTTCCGTAGAAAAAACATAAGCAGTTGAAACATTAACTTTTGGCAAGAAGATTTCCTCAGGCTTTCTACAGACAAACACCTTTTCATCATGAAATGCGAGGTTTTTTCCCTGCTTATACCTCAGATTTGTATTGGTATTTCTGTCGCCAACTATCTTAAATGGCCTGGTAACGCGGATAGTTCCGTGATCGGTAGTTATAATGACTTTAACATCCTTACTGGCAGCTTTTTTAAGCAAATCAAGCAATGGAGAGTGCAATATCCATGACAAAGTGATCGACCTGTAAGCACTTTCATCCGGTGCCAATTCCCTTATCATTTGTAGATCAGTTCGTGCATGAGAAAGCATATCAACAAAGTTGTATACGATCACATTGAGATCATTTGTCATCAGGTTATTAAAATTATCCACCAGTGTCTTTCCCTGGCTTGTGTGGATCACTTTGTTGTATGACGATTTAATATCTAATCTCTGACGCTTCAATTGCCTCTTCAAAAATTCATCTTCATAGTGATTTTTCTTCTCATCCTGATCCTCACCAACCCAAATATCCGGATGATTTTTGGCCATATCGGAGGGCATCATGCCCGAAAAAATGGCATTTCTCGCATAGGCTGTGGTGGTTGGAAGAATTGAGTAATAATTATCTTCTTCCAGAATATTATAACTCTCTTGAATTATTGGTTCCATGATCTTCCACTGGTCATACCTTAGGTTATCTATGACGATAAAAAACACGGGTGTATCACCTAATTCGGGAAATACTTTCGTTTTCATCAATTGATGTGAAAGGAGGGGCCTCTCAACATCAGGATTGTTCAGCCAATCCGAATAGTTGTCCTTAATAAATCGCTTAAAATTTGAATTGGCTTCAACTTTCTGCATTTCAAGCACTTCAGCCATGCTCTTATCATCAGTATTGTCGATTTCCAGTTCCCAATACACAAGTTTTTTATATACATCAGTCCACTCCTTGTGATCCATACGGTCATTGAAGGCCATACTCAGATTCCTGAAGTCCTGCTGGTAGCTCTGATTCGTTCTTTCACTCACCAGCCGTCGATTGTCTAAAATTCTTTTCACTGAAAGTAATATCTGATTAGGATTCAGTGGCTTAATCAAATAATCTGCAATCTTCGAGCCTATTGCCTCCTCCATAATTTGCTCCTCCTCATTTTTGGTAATCATAACTACCGGCAAATTGGGGTGGGTGGATTTAATGTAACTGAGGGTTTCCAAACCCGTCATCCCAGGCATATTCTCATCAAGAAAAACGATGTCGAAGTATTCGTGGTCGATTTCATCTAGCGCATCAGCACCACTATTGACTGCGGTAACTTCATAACCCTTATTATTGAGAAAAAGAATATGGGGTTTTAAAAGATCAATTTCATCGTCTGCCCAAAGTATTCGGGTTTTTTGCATTTGTTATCTTCGTTTTGTTAAAAATACTTTAAAACTTCCCAGTTAAACTCAAAAACTGTGCCTTGAACAAGAGAAAAATTATCAACGACCCTATTTACGGCTTTATTTCCATTCCCAGTGAATTAGTGTTTGATATAATCGAACATCCTTTCTTTCAAAGGCTTCGAAGAATAAAACAACTAGGATTAACAGAATTAGTTTACCCTGGAGCTAACCACACTCGCTTTCATCATGCTTTGGGGGCTATGCATCTAATGCGCAAAACACTAGATACGTTGCGTAGCAAGGGGCATTTTATCTATGATTCGGAATATGAGGCCGCTTTGATTGCTATTTTACTTCACGATGTCGGCCATGGGCCCTTTTCTCACACATTGGAATCAGCCTTGTTAAAAGATGTTCATCACGAGGACCTGTCCCTCTTAATTATCAATTATTTTAATAAACAGTTTGATGGCAAGTTGGATTTTACGCTACAGGTTTTTCAAAATAAATATCCCAGAAAATTCCTTAATCAACTTGTATCAAGTCAGTTAGACATAGATCGACTTGACTATTTAAAAAGAGACAGTTATTTCACCGGGGTATATGAAGGTTCTATTGGAGCTGAAAGAATTATTAAAATGTTAAATGTCGTAGACGATGATTTGGTTGTCGAAGAAAAAGGCATTTACAGCATTGAAAATTTTTTGAGTGCAAGAAGACTCATGTACTGGCAGGTCTACTTGCACAAAACCACGGTCTGTGCAGAAAAAATGTTGATCAAGTTAATTGAGAGGGCAAAGTATCTCGCAAGAAAGAACACAATCACCTGTCCTAATGAAGCGCTGAATCTGTTCCTCCAAAACGATTATCGACTTGAAGGTTTTAGAGGCAATGATTCACTAATTGAAAAATATTGCACTCTCGATGACACTGACATCTGGGCTTCTCTAAAGCTTTGGCAAAATCATGATGACCTCGTTCTTAGTAGATTGTGTAAAGGACTATTGGAGAGAAAACTCTTTCGGATTGTCCTTTTGAATGAGAAGCCGGAAGCTTCCAAATTAGCGGACCTGAAATCAAAAATTGCAGAATCACTAAACCTCAGTATAGAAGATGCGCACTTTTTTCTGGCAGAAGGGGCAGTCAGCAATGCCGCATATATCCCAGAGGGACAAATAAGTATCCTTACCAAAACCGGAAAAGTGATAGATGTGGCCGAGGCAACAGATCTCCCTAATATACAGGCCATGAAAAAAATTGTTACCAAGTACTACATATGCTGGCCAAAGGAGGTTATCTATAATTTTTAGGGGCGGTATTTTTTTAAAAAGTACTAACTTTGAAGGCTCTACATAAAGTTTCTCAATACTAATTAGGCACTTACAACAATTCACTTTTTAGTGGAATCATAACCTCGTCTCATAAATGCCAGTCCCAATTATATATCGCAATGAACATTAAGCAACAAACCATTAAGAAGTCCATCACAATTTCCGGTGCTGGGTTGCATACTGGTAAGGAGGTAAAATTGACCTTTGTACCGGCAGAACCCAATCATGGTATTAAGTTTCAAAGAACTGACGTCGAAAATCAGCCCATAATAGACGCAGACGTTGACAACGTCGTAGATTTTTCAAGGGGAACAACACTTGAGCAGAACGGCACCAGGGTTGCAACGGTTGAACATACGATGGCGGCCATAGCTGGTCTGGAGATTGATAATATTCTTGTTCAATTGGATGGCCCTGAGCCACCAATAATGGATGGCAGTTCGGAACCTTTTACAGATGCCCTAACTCAGGCTGGCTTAGAATATCAAAATGTCCAACGCAATTTTTTTGAGGTACCTGAAAATATTTTTTACAGAGATAAAGAGAATGAAGTGGAAATAGCAGCCATGCCACTGGATGACTTCCGGGTCACCGTCATGGTTGACTACAAATCCCAGGTATTGGGCAGTCAGCATGCCTCATTGAACGACATCTCTAATTTTAAACATGAAATAGCTTCGAGTAGAACATTTTGCTTCCTTCATGAGTTGGAAGATCTTTTTCAGCAGGGACTCATTAAGGGGGGAGATATCAACAATGCACTGGTTGTAGTCGATAAAGAAGTTGGAGAGAATGAACTCAACCGACTGGCCAAACTTTTTAATCAACCAAAGGTAGAGGTGAACGGCACTGGCATCCTCAACAACGTACCACTTCGATTCAACAACGAGCCCGCCCGCCACAAGCTATTGGATCTAATGGGAGATATGGCTTTATTAGGTCGTCCGGTAAAAGCTCAGATCTTGGCGGCGAGACCTGGTCATTCCTCTAATATTGCGTTCACCAAGAAATTAAAAAGGATTTTAGAAAAGTCAGAGAAGGACAGCATCCCCGTATACGACCCCAAATCACCACCATTGTACGATATCAAACAAATAATGGATATGCTCCCGCATCGTTATCCGTTTTTGATGGTGGATAAAATTTTCCAATTGGAGGAAGACTATGTCTGCGGCATCAAAAACGTCTCGATTAATGAGCCTTTTTTTCAGGGACATTTCCCGGGAAAACCGGTAATGCCAGGAGTGCTTATCGTCGAAGCTATGGCTCAGGTTGGAGGTATTTTGGTAATGAGCAGATATGAAGATCCTGAAAATTACCTCACTTACTTTCTCGGTTTGGATGGTATCAAATTCAGAAAAATGGTCGAACCTGGAGATCAGATTATTATTAAGAGTGAACTTCTTGCCCCAATAAGGCGTGGATTAGCCAAGATGAAAGGGTCAGCCTGGGTAGGTAACAGTTTGGCTGCGGAGGGAATTATGCTTGCCAGTATTCAACCAAAGCCTTAATGAGCCAATCTCTGGCATATATACATCCTGAGGCCAAAATTGATAGTAGCGTCACTATCGAACCCTTTGTCATGGTTCATCAGAATGTTGAGATCGGCGCAGGCAGTTGGATAGGACCCAATGTTGTTATTAATGATGGAGCACGTATTGGGAAGAATGTTAAGATTCATCCCGGCTCTGTAATTAGTGGAATCCCTCAGGACCTGAAATTCAGTGGGGAAAAAACCTTAACCATTATTGGAGACAATACCGTAATTCGTGAATCCGTAACCATAAGCAGAGGAACAGCCGATCGCAATCAAACTGTCATAGGAAGTGATTGTTTACTAATGGCGTACGTCCATGTAGCTCACGATTGTGAAATTGGCAATTCCTGTATTTTAGCAAACTCGGTGCAAGTAGCAGGGCACGTGAATATTGGCGATTTTGCCATTGTAGGCGGACTATCGGCCGTCCATCAATTTGCTAAAGTTGGAGCCCATGCCATGATCTCCGGCGGCTCATTGGTGAGAAAGGATGTTCCGCCCTATACGCTGGCCGGTAGAGATCCTATGTCGTATTGCGGAATAAATTCAATAGGGCTACGTAGACGAGGGTTTATGGACGAAAAAATCCATGAGCTTCAGGAAATTTATCGGTACCTCTATCTTAGAGGATGGAACAATGCCAAAGCCCTCGATATGATCAACATGGAACTTCCGCCGTCAAGTGAAAAGGATGAAATCATGCATTTCATCAGAAACTCTGATCGAGGCATCATGAAAGGCTATCAATCCTGATATGTTAGAGATAAGATTGGATGGTATTGGAAAACGCTTTATCAGGGAATGGATAATTCGTGATTGCAGCTATGCACTTCAATCTGGAAATGCCTATGCAATTATAGGGCCTAATGGGAGTGGGAAATCATCCTTAGCTCAAATTATTGCAGGTTATTCTACACCCACAATCGGTCAAATATCCTTTAAATTAACTGGAGAGAATTTGGCTCAAGAGGATGTCTTTAAGTATCTCAATTACGCTGCACCTTATGTGGAGTTGATCGAAGAATTCACACTCAGTGAACTCCTTGACTTCCATTTCAAACTAAAAAAACCATTATCCAATCTCTCAAAGTCTGATGTGGTGAACCTCATGAGATTGGAAAATGCAGCCAGCAAAGAAATTCGAAACTTCTCATCAGGAATGAAACAACGGTTGAAAATCGGTTTGGCTTTAACCACTGTCTCTGAATTAATCATACTTGATGAGCCTACAACAAATTTAGACGAAGCCGGTGTCCAGTGGTATCTCGAAATAATTCAAAAGTTCACACCGGAAAAATTATTGGTTGTTTGCTCCAATCAAAAGCGGGAGTATGAGTTTTGTACGGAGAAGTTGGATTTAATGAATTGGAAATAATTATTTGACCTTGAAATCAAATACGTCATTACGTGCATAGTGTCCACATACATCAAAATCCATTTTACTCTCAACAACCTTAGCGCGGTTGATTTCTGCAGTTAAAATGCCCTCACTGCCATAAAGGGGTCCAGCTATAGTATTTCCCATTGGATCGACAATAACACTTCCACCAACACACATTACATCGGGTTGGTCATCCAAAGAATCCATATCACGAACTTTATAGGGATACATTTCTTTTGTAACATACTGGTTGGCACTTAACACGTAACAACGCCCTTCACAGGCGATGTGTTTCATGGAAGCTTGCCACGAATCTCGTTGATCTGCAGTCGGGGCGAGATAGATCTCTACTCCCTGCTGATACATGGCCATACGGGCCAGCGGCATGTAGTTTTCCCAACAAATTAAGCCTCCCAATTTTCCTAATTCTGTATCAACTACAGTTAATGTACTCCCGTCACCTTCTGCCCAGATTACACGCTCAGCTGCAGTAGGTTTTAGTTTTTGATGCTTTCCCAAAAGTTTGCCATTCGGTCCGAAATAAAGCATGGTGCAAAATAATGACCCGTTAGAGCCACCGCCCTTTTCCGTTACTCCAATCACCAGGTGACATTTGTGTTTTTTGGCCATTTTACCCAATTCATTACACTCCTTACCCGGAACATCAATTGAATTCTCCCAATACAACCTCCAGAGTTTTCTTCCATTTCCAGTACGGCTACCCACAACTGTACCAAAGGAAAGACCTCTGGGATAACATGGAATGTAGGCCTCCGGAAAAAGAACCAGTGATGATTTCTGATCTGCTGCCTCTTCAATCAATAAAGAGGTCTTTTTAAGTGTTGCCTGGAGGTCAAACAAAACCGGTGCAGACTGTACAACTGCCGCGACGTATTTTTTGGTCATTCTTCAAATTTAACAACACTGATTTCAATCATCTATAGCTATCACACGAGTGGTTCCTCAAAAAAATCAGGGTACCAATTAAACCTTTTCTTCTGCATACTATCTAAAGGGCAAATTTTAAAACATAAACAAAATGAAAAATCTATTAAGTAAAGTAACCATAAGTGCAATGATGATGTTCGTTATGGGAGTAACAATTGCTCAAGAGGTAGATATGCCCGAAGTTGATCAAGCCGAAAAGTTTGGAGATATCTTAACTGCAGAACAAATTGCGACACTGGAGCAAAATAAGGCTAACAGGCAGGAACTAAGGGAAGCATTTAAAGCTACTTTATCCGAAGATCAATTGGCTATTCTTGAAGACGCCGAACTGAACCGCAGAGAGCAAAGGGAGGCATTACGTAATACCCTTACAGACGAGCAGCAGGAGTTACTCGCTAGTAACAGGGAGACAATCAGGGAGCGGCGTGATGCTTTCAGAGATGGTTTGACTGATGAGCAACGAACTGCATTGAGAGAACAGCGCCAGGATCAAAGACCGGATCGACGATCTAGAAGAGACAGGTTGAGACGACATGGGCGTAGCAATTAAACTTTGTGTTAGGGCTGCATTTTAGCGGCCCTTTTTTTCCACCCATAACTACACACCCTTGAAGAATCTACTCGCCATACTAGCCCTCCTAATTTCTCAATCAGCATTTACCCAGGAAATAGATTCTGTATTGAATGATCTTCTGTTTGAAGATCAAGAGCTACTTTCCTTAATGGAGAAGACCAAAAACTATCAATTTCTATATACATCTATAAATTATCGAAATCAAACCTACTTCGCGGGAAGGGACGTAGGAATTGATCAATACAATATGACCGGTCAGATTTCATATATCCATTCTAGCGGCATAACCGCTGGTCTCGCCGGAATACTTTACAGCGAATTCGAACCTCAACTCAATACTACTATCGCCTCAATTGGATACGGTAAAAGCTTTAACAAGCTAAGATTGCGCGCATCATTTGACAAATACTTCTTTGCTGATATTGATACTCTAGAAGAAAGTTATTTTAATAGCAGCCTGACCGTGGGAGCCTCTTACCGGTTGAAACATTTCAGGTCAAGTCTTAATTTTTCAGCGCTTTTAGGTCCTGAACCAAGTACACAAGCTTCCTGGGACTTTACAGGCTATATCAACCTATGGAAAAAGGGATACCAGAAGAGATTAAGATTCGAACCAGGGATCTCTTTCCTATTTGGTAACGAATCTGTCTTATCAACCACCGCACAATCTATTGGAAGCCGTGGATTCCTTGATAATGTTGTAGAAACAGAGACTCTGGTTGAAAAGTATGGATTAATTAATACGCAAATCCGGCTACCCTTAAATCTCACCTACGGGAACTTCGATTTTGAGGTGGGATACAACTATAATTTGCCCCGTACTTTAGATAATGAGGCTACCCCTCTGAGTAATACTTCTTTTTTTAATATCTCTATCGGATATCTACTGGATTTAGGGAAAAAATAAGGAGCTATTTCCGAATAGTTGAGGAAAGAATGTAGAGGTTATTTTTACCTTTGCGCATGACAGAAAAAATCCTCATCCTGGATTTCGGTTCGCAGTATACACAACTCATAGCCAGAAGAGTCAGGGAGTTAAATGTCTACTGTGAGATTCATCCTTACAATCATATTCCGGAAATTGATAGCAATGTAAAAGGCGTCATTCTATCTGGCAGCCCTTGTTCTGTACGAGATTCAGGCGCTCCAGATATCGACCTGGATCGAGTTAATCATGGCAGCCCGGTATTAGGAGTATGTTACGGTGCCCAATTGATAGCCCATAAACTTGGCGGAGAAGTGATGAGGTCAGAAATGCGGGAATACGGAAGGGCTAACCTTAGTAAAGTTGACACTCACTATGAACTCTTAAAGGAAATTGAGATTGATTCGCAAGTATGGATGTCCCATGCGGATACCATTTCTCGGTTACCGGAAGAACTGGAGTTAATTGCCAGCACACCGACCGTGGAGGCAGCTGCATTCAAACACAAAGAAAAAGACATTTGGGGGATTCAATTTCATCCTGAAGTAACCCATACAAAACAAGGTCAGGAAATACTGAGGAATTTCGTTGTACATATTTGTGGCTGCTCTCAGGATTGGACTCCGGATATATTTGTGGAATCAACAATAAACGAACTTAAGGAGCAGCTTGGAAATGACAAGGTAGTACTTGGATTATCAGGCGGAGTTGATTCATCTGTAGCTGCAATTCTAATCCACCAGGCAATAGGTAAAAATCTTCATTGCATTTTTGTCGATAATGGGTTATTGAGAAAAAACGAGTTCGAAGATGTACTGGCCTCCTATGAAGGAATGGGCTTAAATGTCAAAGGTGTTGATGCAAAAGAGCAGTTCTATTCGGCATTGGTGGGGCTAAGTGAGCCTGAGGCCAAACGAAAAGCTATCGGAAAAATCTTCATTGATGTATTTGATCAGGAATCGCACAAAATTGAGGATGTTAAATGGTTAGGACAGGGAACAATCTACCCCGATGTGATTGAATCAGTCTCAGTTAAAGGACCATCCGCAACGATTAAATCACATCATAATGTAGGAGGCCTACCTGACTATATGAAATTGAAAGTTGTAGAACCTCTGAAGGCTCTTTTTAAAGATGAGGTAAGAAGGGTCGGTCGGTCTTTGCAAATAGACGAGAAAATCCTTGGTCGTCATCCGTTTCCAGGGCCGGGATTAGGCATAAGAATACTTGGAGAAATTACTAAAGAAAAAGTGCGGATTTTGCAGGAAGTTGACCACATCTTCATAGACGGGCTGAAAAAACATGACCTTTATGGTGATGTTTGGCAGGCTCTTGCTGTACTGCTGCCAGTGCAGTCAGTTGGTGTCATGGGGGATGAACGAACCTACGAAAATGTTGTGGCACTACGTTCAGTGAGTAGTGTGGATGGTATGACTGCTGATTTTAGTCATTTGCCCTACGAATTTTTAGGGCATATTTCAAGTGAGATAATTAACCGGGTTAAGGGAGTCAATCGGGTTGTTTATGACATCTCATCAAAACCCCCATCAACAATTGAGTGGGAGTAAAGGAAGACACTACAATTTTCTTTCTTTGCACTTAGTTATTACCTTGAACGTTCCAAATAAGCCCATTTGCTATTAAAATACTCCAAGTGAAATCAATTCTTTCCACTTTATTGCTATGTATCAGCCTTGCTGGCTACTCGCAAAACCATCAACAAAAATATCTGGATGGCAAGGAATTGTTCCGAACCGGGAAATACAAACTGGCTATGGAAACGTTTAGACCAATTGCTGATCCAAACAACAAGCACAGTTTAACGGAATACGCTTCCTTTTATTATGCCTTGGCGGCCTATTCTGATGGACAGAAATATGCCGCCAGGGATATGTTTCGGCAAATAGTAGCTAAGTTCTACACATGGAGCAAAATTGATGAAGTCAACTTATGGCTTACTCAACTCAATTTCGAATTAGAAAATTATTCCGAAGCCCTCTACTACTTTGACAAAATAGTGTCATCCCAAATAGTCGAGAGTGGCCGGGCTATTAAGCAACATCATTTGTTCCAAATTGACTCTATTGAAATTCTTCAGTCTCTGCAAGTTGAATATCCGCAGGACAAGACAATTGCAGAAGCGCTGGTTAGAGCAATTGAAAAACAACCTCTGGCTGATAAAGACATTGGCCTGATGGAAAGGCTTGTAAATCAATTCAAACTTGATGGCACTAAATACAACGTGTTAGACTACTCGCAAAATGTAAAGAAGGACGAGTACACCATTGGGGTCATGTTGCCCTTTATGTTTAATTCTTATGATAATACGCATCAAATCTTAAGAAACAACATCGTCACCTCGCTCTACGAGGGAATGCTAGTTGCGGAAGAGGAACTCGCCTCCAGAGGGAAAAAATTAAAGTTATTCCCTTACGACACCAAAAGAGATGAGGACGAAACTGTGGGAATTATAAATAAAAGAGAGTTAGGATCTGTAGACCTCATCGTAGGTCCATTATATCCCGGCCCAAGCAAAGTCGTATCTCAATTCTCATTCGACCATCGCATCAACATGGTTAACCCATTGTCGTCAAATTCTGAAGTGATTGGAAACAATCCATACTCATTCCTATTTGAGCCCTCAACTGAAACCCAGGCTCTGGCTACCGCTGAATATGCAAAGAAAAATTATACCAATAAAACCACATTCATTGCCTATGAAGACAATAGCCGGGACTCATTGTTTGCACATATTTACAAGGCTGAAATTGAGAAGGACTCTTTCCAAGTAGTTTG
>JAJCYL010000050.1 GCA_029262955.1 Cytophagales bacterium
CTTTCAGGGCTTATCCCATTGATTCTACTGGCATTGGAGCACCACGTTTTTCTTCTGTAGGAACTCGATTGTCGACAGCTACGGAGGGTAACAGTCGTAATTCTATGAAATTATCCGCTGACGTGTCTAAAGTGGCCATGACCATTGCCGGAGCAGAGAATTTTGTTGAAGTTTTCGACTTTGTCGACAGCACGGGCGAAGTGATGAATCCACTCAAAATTAATATAGGTGAGCCTGCTCCAGCTGAAGTATATGGGGTTGAATTTTCATCCGATAACCAAAAACTCTACGTCACCACACGCGGTGGGGGTAATTCCAAACTACTTCAATTTGATGTGGATACAACTGATGTGGCCACCATTGAGGCTTCAAAATTTGAAGTAGCCAATGATGCACAGGAGTTTGGACAAATTCAGACAGGACCCAATGGCGTAATTTATATGGCCGTGAATGGTGCCGCTGCTTTAGGAACTATTAATAACCCCAACGCGGATGATATGCAGGTTGGATTTACTTTAGCAGGATTTGATTTGGGAGGACAGACCAGCACACTAGGTCTACCCAATTTTGTTCAAAATCAATCGCAACCACCCGCAGGACCATCTCTTGTGGTCGGCCCCGGTTGTCGTGGACAGGTAATTAATATGTCTGCCAATGGTACCTCTAATATTGACACTTATGAGTGGATATTTGGTGATGGGCAAGGCACCGGACCCATGGCACCTATGGATACTTCACACGTTTACAATGTGCCCGGAGATTATACTGTTCAGGTAAGAATTACCAACGTCTGTGGGCTGGACACCTTATTATCTCAGGTTATTACGATCAATCAGGATGTGCCAAGGCCGACGGTGCCGGGTGTAACAGCAATTTGCGACGATACTTTAATCATAGATGCCTATGATGGTAGCCCCCAACTGGCGTTACCTACATTCGTCTACAATTGGTCAAATGGTCAAACAACCCAGACAATCTCAGTCTCAGTGCCTTCAACTTTAACGGTTTCTGTTACAGATACGGCTACGGGATGTGTCAGTGACACGGTTACGGTGCTGGTCGGCGATGGTCGGCCGCAAGTAGATTTGGGCCCTCCCCAGACCCTTTGTCAGGATGCGACCTTTGGCCCACTTGATGCCGGTAATCCCGGGACGTCTTACGCCTGGACAATTAATGGTACGGCCTCAGGGAGTGGTAGATTCCAAAATGTGAATACGAGTGTTGCCGGGGTATTTGATTACGAAGTGGCCGTTACTGATCCGATAACCGGTTGTATTGGAAGGAGTACCTTGATAGTTACTGTAAATGAAGAACCGCAGATAGCAATTTCAAACATTTTAAGTACGGCATCCTGCGGAGCGAGTGACGGCTCATTTAATTTAGATTTTAGCTCAGCAGGTAGTTATGACTATACCGTGATTACTGGAGGTGCTGCGGGTGCGCCGGTAACCTCAGGATCATTTACGGGACCAGGGACTGTTAATATATCTGGTCAGCCGGCAGGTAATTTTTCTGTCACAGCAACAAACCAGGTAACCGGCTGTAGCAATACCATTAGTGCCAATATTAATGACGGAAATACTCAATTTCTTGCAACACTTACCGCAATGCCAGGATGCTCAACAACAGGTAACACAGCTGACTTAAGTGATTTAGAACTCAATTTGACTGATAATGGAGGTGGTTTACCGTCAACATTTGACTACGAATTAATTGATAATACCGGGACTACAGTGCAATCGGGGTCCAGTACGGCTGCAGCCTTACCACTTTCACTTAATGATCTCGACTCTGGTGTTTATAATATTGTAGTGACCAGAACTGCGCCTGGCCTACCTTGTGTACAAACGGCTCAAGTCACTCTGGATGAATTACCTGGAGCTGAAATCATAGTCGACCCAGTTTATAATTTCTGCGGAGGTCAGGGGACTATTCCAGCTACGGTTACTCCTGGAGCAACGCTCACCTGGACTTTACCAGACGGTACCACAGCCGTGGTGAACAGCCTGGTGACCACCCAAAGTGGAACCCATACCGTACGATCTGCTGGAGTAGGTTTATGTGATAGAGTAGAAACAGTTCAGGTTTTTATCAGCAATGATCCCACTGTGACGATCGATGTAACGGGTGATTTATGCGACGGAATGCTGACCTTAACTGCCTCTTCTGATGATCCTGTGGCGGCCAGCTCATTTGTTTGGGGGTCAAATGATAGCAATAATGGAGCAATTGGATCTTCCATTACGGTAACCCAATCAGGGACTTTTACTGTCACAACAAGAAATCAAAACACCGGTTGTTTAGGTAATACTTCTGTTGATGTTCTGGTAGAGCCAGTTTTGGAGTTATTCATTACATCAGAGCCAGATTGTGACAGCAATCCTAATGTTTTCCTTAACGCTGAATCTAATATTACGGCTAATGTGGTATTTGAGTGGATAGACCCATCTGGTGTTATTTTACCGGATACAACTGCCACCATATCAATAACTGAAAGCGGTACCTATCAGGCTCGTGTTATTCGTACGGCCAGCGGTTGTGATGCCTCAGCATTGTTTAACATTATTGTTGAACCAATTGCTGATGAAGATCTTATTTTACCTGTGAGTGGTGTAATTTGTTCGCTGGATGCCTCCACTGCCTCCATGACGCTTGATGCAGGCGTTTTTAATACTTACGAATGGAGACTGCTTCCTGATGAAACTGTTATTGGCAGGTCCCAAACACTGACCGTTGATACTGAAGGTCGTTATGAGGTCACATTATTTAATGGATTCACTTGTATAAAGGATGTTATAAACGTGGTTGAAGATTGTACGCCCAGAATCTTTGCTCCTAATGCTTTCACTCCGAATGGAGATGGTCTAAATGACAATTTTTTCGTGTTTAGCAATCCATTTGTTACCGATTTCAGAATTTGGATTCACAATCGATGGGGTGAATTGGTATTTCAGGCTGATAACCTTGATTTCAGGTGGGATGGCGAATTCCGAGGCGAAATGGGCACAGTAGGAACTTATGCTTACGTTGTCAGATTTAGAAGCACTGTGGAGCCATTTTTAGGAGAGCTTGAAGAACATGGAGCGGTGACACTAATTCGCTAATTTTACCAAATACGGCACGCATCTTGATAGTTCCATGCAGTTATCTTTAATTGTACGTCAAACTTTAATATTGAATAATGAAAAAATTAGTCATACCGTTTCTTGTGGTAGCAGTTTTAACTTTAGTTGGAGCAAAGCCTGTTGAGAAGTCTCAACTTTTACCCACCAATCTTCGGATTACAGTGCTGGATGATCTTGGCAATATTGTAGAAGGAGCTGTGGTTGCTATATTCTCCAATGAAAATGACTATCGTTTTGAAACTAACCCGATAGCCGGGCCGGATGAAACGGATAAAAAGGGGAGAGTAACTTTTAAGAAGGTTCCAGCCCAGTCTTACTATGTTATGGTGGTAAAGGGAGATAAAAAAAATGATGGTAAAGGTGTTAGGACCAGTAAGCTGGAGGTTGGTAAAATGAATAAAGTAAACATAGTGATTCAATAATGTCGAAAGACAATTTCCTCATTTATGGTGCCAATGGATATACTGGTAAATTAATCGCCAGTTTAGCTGTAGAAAAAGGGTTGAAACCTGTGCTAGCTGGAAGAAACTCCGCAGAAATAAGGGAGCTTGCAACTGAATTGGGTCTAGAAAGCATTGTTTTTGGATTAGAGGATGAGGACAAGATAGTTGAAGGCATTGAACCATTTATTGCTGTTTTACACTGTGCAGGTCCATTTTCAATAACATCTCAACCTATGATCCGGGCCTGCTTGAAAGCTGAAACCCATTATCTGGATATAACTGGCGAAATAGATGTTTTTGAGTTTGCAGCATCTAAAAATGATGAGGCTAAATCAGCCGGTATCGTTTTAATGCCAGGAGTTGGATTTGATGTAGTACCGAGCGACTGTTTGGCTGCTCATTTGGCTTCAAGATTGCCTGAAGCTGATCATTTGGAATTGGCTTTTAAAGGCGCAGGAGGAATATCGAAGGGAACAGCCATAACCATGATGGAGAACTTCCATAAGGGAGGTGTAATACGGGAGAATGGAGAATTGAAGAAAGTTCCCACCGCATATGAAAGCCGTAAAATATTCTTTGGCCCGAAAGAGTTGATGGCTACAACCATTCCATGGGGTGATGTGTCAACAGCATATTACAGCACTGGTATTCCTAATATTAAAGTTTTTACGGCTGTTAAGCCTAAAGTGATCAAATTCATGGAACTTTCCAATTCAATCGGATGGTTGTTAAAAATGGAACCTGTGAAGAAGTTTATAGAAAGGAGAATTCGAAAGAGCATCTCGGGCCCATCTAAAGAAGTTAGAGAGTCAGGGAGAAGTATTTTGTGGGGAAAGGCATATCACAACAATATTTCTGTTGAAGCAACGCTCACAACTTGTGAAGGGTATCAATTAACGGCTATGACCGCTGTTGGGTCTGTAGAAAAACTATTAAACCAACGCATTTTTGCCGGTTTCAAGACTCCTTCTATGGCGTTTGGAAGTGATTTTATTTTGGAGTTTGAGCATACCCAGCGTGAAGACAAATAAATTTAAGCTTTTAGCTTTTATTGGGCTGCTGGCTATTTCTTATCAATTTGTTGAGTACCAACGAAATTCACCAGAACTTTTAGTAGAAGACTTTGCCGATATTGCTGAAAAGATGCCCTCCATCGCATCGGAGATTGGTACGGCTGACGACGCGTTTGCTAGATTCAATTACCTCACTCGATTACAGATTGACCCTGAGACTGGAGTCATTCCTTTTGGCATCTATCAGAGAGAATTGGAGTTTACAAGCAAGATAGGATCAGTCGAAGAAACAGGTAATTCCAATTTACGAACTCGCCAAAATGAGTGGGGCCTTATTGGCCCTAATAACGTAGGTGGGCGTACAAGAGCTTTTGGAATTGATGTTACAGACAATAATATTCTTATTGCAGGGAGTGTTTCCGGAAGTATGTGGCGTTCCGAAAATGCGGGTCAGAGTTGGGAAATTACATCCAACACTTCTAATCTGGTTGGTGCGACTGTTGCTCATCAGGATAGACGCCCGGGGAGAGAGAATATTTGGTATTATGGTACAGGTGAGATTAGAGGAAACTCCCAGCGAGCTCCAGGGGCAGCATACCGGGGAGATGGCATTTTTAAATCTGAAGATGGTGGAAGATCATGGTTTCCACTGACTTCGACACAGGTGCCAGTTCTCAGTTTTTTTAATAGTCAATTCAATTATGTTTTTAACATCATAGTCAACCATACCAGATTAGATAAGGATGAAGTTTACGCTGCGACCTATGGCGGCATCTTAAGGTCTCAGGATGGCGGGGATAGTTGGTCAGTTACTTTAGGGGATGAACTCTTTGGTCTGGATCCCGAAGAAGATCTCAATGGTGCAAATAGCCCCTTTTTTACAGAAATTGAATTGAGTGAGGAGGGTATATTCTATGGCTATTTAAGTGAATTGACATCTAGTGGCTATAACCCCATAAAAAGAGGTGTCTTCAGATCAACCGATGGCCTGGATTGGACAGATATTACTCCTGATAATTTACCAGATAGCGCCAATCGTGCGGTTATGGCTATTGCCCCAACCGATGAGGATATCATGTACATGTTTGTTCACCATGGAGACAGAGAGACTGAAGAAAAAGCAGAGCAATCTCTTTGGAAATATACTCATCAGGAACCGGTTGGAAGCTGGGAGAATCTGTCAGCAAATATTCCTAATTATGGTGGTGAGGTAGGTGATATGGACACCCAGAATTCCTATAATATGGTTATCGAAGTACATCCTAATGATGAAGATATTGTTTATTTAGGGGGTACCAATTTGTATAGGTCGTTGGATGGTTTTAGGTCTCAAGATAACCACGAATGGATAGGTGGTTACGATACAATCAACGATGCCTCACAGCGGGCACAGCATCACGCTGATCAACACGGACTATATTTTCATAAGGAGTTACCATTTCGATTATACTCAATTCATGATGCGGGCATATCATTTACGGAAGCTAGTACTGTGCCTTATCCTATATGGCGCAGCATCAGTGAAGGTTATCACACTTCTCAATTTTTTGCCATCGATATTCAGATGGACGGATCGAGTGATCTGGTTATTGGCGGTGCTCAAGACAATGGATCCTGGTTTGTTATAAGCAACTCGTTGAGCAATTGGGTTAGGACCTTGGGTGGAGATGGTGCCTTTTCGGCAGTTAGTGAGCAGGCGAGATTTCTATATGCATCCGCTCAGCAAGGAAGAGTATTCCGTATTATTCCGGATTTTGAAGAAAGGGCACTGGTTTCATTTTCGAGAGTAGATCCTGTTGGTGCCGGAGAAAAAGAAGGCCAAAAATATCTATTTATTAATCCTTTCATTCTTGATCCAAATGAAACGGATAGGATGTTTATCGCTGGGGGAGATGCCATTTGGCGGAATCAAAATTTGTCCCAGATTCCAGCCGGTACACGTGAAAAGCAGGTTGACGGTTGGGACAAATTGGAGAATACAGTATTACCAGATTCTGTTCAGGTTTCAGCATTAGCCGCATCTGTCAACATTTCTAACCGCCTGTATTATGGCACAACAAATGGGAGTCTCTTCCGAATAGATAATGCACACCTCGGAGAGGGAGAATTATCTGAGATCTCCGGGATAGATTTCCCGGATGAGGGTAATATTATGTGTATTGCTGTTAATCCAGAAAACGCTGAGGAGTTTATGGTTGTCTTCTCCAACTATAATGTGCCCAGCATATTTCTAACAACTAATGGAGGAGTTAATTTCGAGCAGATTGGTGGGAACCTTGAGCAGTATGAAAATGGTGTTGGAGACGGTCCCAGTGTGCGCTGGGGTGCGATAGTGCCAATGGCCAATGGAATTAATAAATACTATGCAGGAACCAGTTCCGGACTTTTTTCAACAATTGGATCCAATGGAATGGAAACGGAGTGGTTGCGAGAAGGGTCCAGTACTTTGGGTCGGTCAATAGTTACAATGATTAAATACCGACCACTTGACGGTAGAATCGTGGTGGCTACTCATGGCAACGGTGTTTTTTCCTCAGATGTAACTGGATTCAAACCTTTGACTCCTCCAAAGAGTGAGGAAGGTCCGTTTAAAATTACTACCACATACCCTAACCCCTTTAGAGAAAAAATTACGGTCGAATATTCATTACCTGAGGAGCACATCGTCCTGGCCAGAATATATGATTTAAAGGGAAATTGGGTAAAAACTGCGCTTTGGGGGACACAACTTGCAGGGAGTCATTCCATCACATGGAACGGGACAAATAATTCTGGTCAATTAGTTCCCGAAGGAATTTACATTTTGAATTTGATGGCCAATGGAAAACTCACTTCAAGCAAATTGATATTGAGTAGATAATTCAATCTTTTATACCAAAAACCCTTCGAAAAGACCTCTTTTCAAATTCCCAAAAGAAATTGAATTGACCAAAGAGGAATCCGTAAAATAAGAGGATAACATTATAGAAAGGGAGAATTAGCACATAATAGCCCACGGTAAACCAGGTGTTTTCCGACTCTCCGGGAGCAATTAAGGCAACTATCGGCTTCTTTAAAAAAAGCACAGTGAATCCTGTAAGTGCAAAAACAAGCAAAACGATGATCACTTGTTTTACACTCTGAAGATTCCATTTCTTTTTAAGATTCTCGAGATAACTCATTCAAGCTGAATTTGAAAGTCGGAGTATTGCTGCCAAAATGCGTCCATTGGTAAAGGGGCGTGGATAGTTATTTCTTGTTTTGTAACCGGATGCGTGAAGTGTTGAGAGACCGCGTGAAGATTAATATTGCCATCATCATTTGCTTTCCCAAAACCATACTTAAGATCGCCCCTAATTGGACTTCCGATTGTTGCTAATTGTACCCTAATCTGGTGCGGCCTTCCGGTTAGCGGTTCAACTTCTATAAGGTAATGGCCATTTAAATCCCCAATAATTTTGTAATACAATTCTGATTTTTGAGATCCCTTTTTCTCTTTATTGTACGAGGATGTCTTATTATTCCTGGAGTCTTTTACCAACCAGTTAACCAATTTATCCTCTATGTTGGGTGGTTTTTCTTTAACAATGGCCCAATAGGTTTTATGAAATTCTTGGTCCCTGAAGAGTTTATTCATCCGTTCAAGTGCTTTTGATG
>JAJCYL010000051.1 GCA_029262955.1 Cytophagales bacterium
TAAGACCACCTCTATAGGTTAAGTCTTCCCCAGGGATTTCCAGGTTAATGTCATTATCATAACTTCTAAAGAATGGATAATGTCTTTCGTCTTGAGAATTTCTTCTTACACTTTTAAATATAAAATCTCCTTCAGTCTTTACATTTATTAGTGAAGGGTAACTTAGTGTTGCCTTTTTGGCATTGATATAAGGTGTATGAACTTTAAAATTGTAGTCAGAAAATTCTGCGCTTGCCTCTTCTGTCAGGTCAATACCCTTTGGCCATTTGAATTCTCCACCCTGCCCAACAAATAATTTGGTGTTGACTTCGAGTGCACCCGATGTGTTATCAATGGTAACAGAGTCATAAGGCGTGACCATTAAGAAACTGACATTCTCAAATTTGATGATTGGTCCGGACAAAGCTGGTTGACTGTTGTCAACATCCCTGCTTATGAATGCAGGAACCACCACCTCTCTTTCAGGCCCATTATTTGCACTCTGATCTTCTTCTTCCCAACTGTCCCAACCGTCATTATTTGAATTGTCATCAAAGGCACCCCACGTATCATTTGAATCATTTGTAGCCCAGTCGTCATTTGTAGCCCAGGTATCATTGTTATCGGTTGCCCAAGTATCATCACTTGCCCAAGTGTCATCATCTTCCTGTCCCCAATCATCCTCTATGGGTTCTTCGATAGGTTCATCTTCATAGGCAATCTCCTCCTCAACTTGTGGTAATTCTTCAATAACCGGAGCGGAATAGTCAAAACTTATTTTGCCACCGGTAATGGTTACATTGTAATAATTTGAACTGTACAATTTGCCTCTGGCAAAGATGTGATTGAGGGTAAGGAAAAAATCTACCAGTTGCCGATTCCCATATGATTCTGTTGCGGCCAGGCTGGCTCTCAACAAACTAGAGTAATCGCTGGAAGGTAGCCCGGTATTATTTATGGCATAGACAGCATAGGTAAAAAAGTATTCAAAGTAGGGCCGAGTTCGAAGGCGTCGTTCTCTCAAATTTTTGGTAATCAGAATGATCGTGTCCCGCTGAGCGTTAGTTATTTTGCTTCCGGCCCATAATGCCTTGAAATCGTAGGCCAGTTTTTTGGCTGACTCGGTATCAATTTTTTCTAGACCAGTGGCGATATCCAGTACAAATTGATCCGGATCATAGTCAATTTCAAAATACTGGGCTTTAACAGACGCACTTGTGGTGAGTATGAGAGCAATTAAAAATGTGCGTAATTGTTTCACTTACAGAGCTTTGACCCTTTTCAAATTTAGACAAAATCCATCTATATAACTCTGAGAGGGCATCTTTTATTTTAAGAAGATTCTTAATTAAACGGTGGATGGAATGGGTTGTTTGTCAACTCTTGCAAACTAAAACCGACCAGTCATTTCTAATGGACTGGCCATCTACCTGAAGTCCGTTTTTAATTACACAATTTTCGATCAGGGCTTGATCTTCCTCAAAGAAACCCGATAGGATTAAATAACCATTTTCCTTCATTTTTGGCAAGTAAGAAGATATTTCATCCAATAGAACGTTCCTATTAATATTAGCTAACACGAAGTCAAATTGACCAGGAATCTCTAGTTCATTTATTTGACCGCACAAGAGATTGATGTCTTTTATTCCATTCAGCTCAAAATTGCCCTGGCTGTTATTAATGCTCCATTCGTTAATATCTGTAGCCCACACTTTGGTAGCTCCCAATTTAACTGCCGCAATCGCCAATATCCCTGTACCGGAACCTAGATCCAAAACGCTCTTACCTTTCAAGTCCATTTTCATCATTTCCTGGATCATCAGGTAAGTGGTGGAATGGTGTCCGGTGCCAAATGCCATTTTGGGCTGAATGAGAATTTCCAATGAGTATGATTTTTCTATTTTGTGGAAAGGAGCCCTGACCAGGCATTTTTCTTCCACCACAATTGGTTCAAAGTTCTTTTCCCATTCTTCATTCCAGTTTTTGTCCGGGAATGTGGTTGTTTCAAAGGTGATTGGACAAAGATCGATGTAAGCATTGACCACTTTTTCTATAGGGAAAAGGTTCAGTTCAGGATTATCGGCGTAGGTATTGAAACCAATGCTGGTCTCCAGGAAAGTATCAAAACCATAGTTTGATAGCTCAGCAATAATGATATCCCTGAACTCTTCAGGCAATTCAAATTTAATTTCCAGGTACTTCATTAATTATTGCAGCGGGCGAAGGACTCTATGTCCGTATAGTAAATGCTGAAGTCAGCAAAATGCTTGTTGTCTTCGAAATAGATTACATAATCAGCTAATCCTGGATTTTCCATAAAATGCCAAATACCCACCCTGTCAGCGTAAAGTCTGATTTCTTCCACAAAAACAATGACATCAGCCAGGCCCTCTGATTCTTCAACATACACTTTATAATGGGCTCTTCGAGGGTCGTCAACGACGGCAATTGACCCAAATATTTGACAATAACGACTTGGTTGAGATTTGAAAGTGTTCCCGGAAAGCGCAAATGTCAGGGTTATAAAAAGTAGATAGGGGATTACTCTCATTGTATTTATAGTGTGCTTTTGAGCGCAGAAAGCAACATGTTCACATGATTTGCGGAAGAACTCTCTCCCATAAGACCTACCCTCCAAATTTTCCCTGCAAGATCACCTAATCCCCCGCCAACTTCAATATTATAGTTTTCCAATAATTTGGTTCTTACCGCGGCATCATCAACTCCATCAGGTAAAATCACCGAATTCAACATAGGTAACCTATACCCATCTTTGACTAAGAATTTGAAACCAAGAGCCTCCAAACCTTCTTTTAGGAGAAGATGGTTCACTTCATGTCTTCTGAATCTATTTTCCAGACCTTCTTCCAATACTATTCTTAACGCTTCTCTCATAGCAAACATTGCAGAGACAGGTGCTGTATGATGGTAGGCCCTCTTAGCTCCAGACCAGTAATTCCTCACCATGCTGAGGTCTAGAAACCAACTTTGAACCTTTGTCTTTCGGTTTTCCATTACCTCAACCGCTTTTGAACTAAATGAAACGGGAGATAATCCAGGAGGGGCACTTAAGCATTTTTGAGAACCAGAATAGATCGCATCGATGCCCCAATCATCAACCCTTAAATCAGTTCCACAAAATGAAGTGACTGCATCAACTACTAATAGAGCTCCGGCTTCTTTGGCCAATTCACTGATTTCCTGCAAGGGCTGCAAAACTCCCGTAGATGTTTCAGCATGCACAATGGCAATTATTTTTGGCTTGCATTTGGTGAGGGCTTCTCTTACCTGGGCAGGTTCAATATGCTCGCCCCATTTTGCCTCCACTTTTGTCACTTTAGCACCACATCTCTCCGCGATATCAGCCAGCCGACCACCGAATACACCATGACTGCAAACTAACGCCTCGTCTCCAGGTTCAAGCAAGTTGACCAGACAGGTTTCCATTCCTGCGCTACCCGGAGCACTCACGACAAAAGTGAGTTCATTTTGGGTTTGAAAACAGGCTTGGACCATCTGCTTGATGTCATCCATGATGTCCAGGAACTCAGGGTCAAGATGACCTACTAAGGGAGTTGACATCGCCTGCAATACCCGATGATGTACGTCACTTGGCCCCGGTCCCATAAGGACTCTTCGGGAGGTATGACATTCGCTTAGCGGTGAGGGGCGATCTCCTTCTTCTACCTTGTATTGTCTTAAATCGAAGATGCCAGGAGGTGGGTTGTTGCTCATTTGAATTTTTCTTTAGTCTTCCTTAGAAAAGGATTGTAAAACTAACAAGAATTAGAATTTCCACTAACTCGGTTGTGGGGTAAAAAATAAATCGTCATTCTCGAAAATAATGGCCTTATTATTTTGCTAAAGGCCATTATTTATCGGGAATCTCATTGTCTCATCATGAGATTGCGGATATTTTTCTTCCATTCAGTAAATGTAGAAAGAAAAATTCCGCAATGACGATGACGTTTTGGAGTGTAAGCCGACCCCTTAAAACTATTACAAAAAGTAATTGCCTTAACTTTGATTCATGAGTGACGAGGAATTGGGCCCGATAGAAGCTGACGAACTTTATGAACATTATCATATTGTAGTTGATCCCAAGCAATCATTAATCAGAATTGATAAATTCCTCCATGATCGATTGCCTAATGTCACCAGGAACAAGATCCAGGACGGTATCAAGGAAAAAATGGTCCTGGTTAATGGGGCAGCAATTAAAGCAAACTATAAAGTTCATCCAGGCGATGATATTCGAATAAACCTTCCTGAACCACCAAGAAATACTGAGGTTCTACCTGAGGATATTCCACTAAACATTATCTATGAGGATGATAGTCTGTTGATTGTCAACAAGGCACCTGGAATGGTAGTTCATCCGGCTTTTAATAATTGGACTGGAACTTTGGTCAATGCACTGACCTATCATTTTCAGCATTTACCCACCATGCCCAATAATGATGGGCGTCCGGGATTGGTTCATCGAATTGATAAAGACACTTCAGGTTTGTTGGTGATTGCCAAGACCGAAAAAGCGATGACACACCTGGCCAAACAGTTTTTTGATCATTCTATTGAAAGGACTTATTATGCCCTTGTGTGGGGTGAACCTGAGCCTAAATCCGGTACCATCAGTGTGAATCTCGGTCGGAATCCTAAAGATCGAAAAGACACCATTGCTTTTCCTGAGGGCGATTTGGGCAGAACTGCCATTACGCATTACGAGACTTTGAAAAATATTCGATATGTCACGTTGGTCAAGTGCAATCTTGAAACAGGA
>JAJCYL010000052.1 GCA_029262955.1 Cytophagales bacterium
TTGATTCGTATCATGTAACCGAAAATGTCTTACGTCAATCGCAAACAGTGTTGTGGACATGTGCTTTCGAAAAGAGGGAAGATATAAAAATGGGAAAACACTGACGATCTTCTATGTCGTATTAAATAGTTGTAGTAAATCAAAAAGTGTTCTATTTGATTGTTTTTTTCTATAATAGAATTTTGTTTATTTAGCACAAAACTAAATATACTAACTAGGCAATTTCATCTTTGAATTTGGATTTCAAGGTCCACCCCTGTTTTTTTAAGTCTACTTGATTTAAGTCTACTTGAATTATGAAGTCTATTAGGATTTATGATTATGATAGTAGTGACTTGCAGAATTCAAGTCCTGATGCCCCTTGCAAATTATCCGACAAAGAAATCTGGTCACTTTTCAAAAAAGGGGATCATTCGGCTTTTGTCAAGATATATACACTTCATTTCAATAGTTTATTCAAGTTTGGTAGTCAGTTTACATTAGATCGAAATTTAATTAAGGACACAATCCAAGATTTATTCATCAATCTTAATGCAACTAAAGAAAGACTAGGCGATGTCCGAAATATCAAGCTTTATCTTTATCAAGCTCTTAAACGGCGAATAATCAAGCATCTTTCCAGGGCTACCACTCAAGTTCCCCTTAATATTGATGGACATGATTTCAAATTAGATCCGTCCATCGAACATATTATACTTAACCAACAAAATAGTGAGCATCAGAAAAGGGTATTGAAATTTGCACTTGATAAACTGACCAAACATCAACGAGAAGCTATCTACTATTTTTATTACGAAAACTACAACTATAAGGAAGTTAAAGAACTTTTAAATCTTGGTAGCATAAAGGCTGCCAGAAACCTGATTTACAGGGCCATTTCCGTTCTGCGAACACATTTTTAACCCACAGTAGCACCATTTCTTAGACTCAATTATAATATTTGAGCCCTCATCTTTGTATCGAAGTCATGTTTGAGAACCCACTTAACAAGGATAAAGTTTCATATTTTAACCTTATAAAGGATCGCTTATTATTTTTTTTAAAAAATAATCCAGAATAATTGATGTCATTTCAGCTTTCGGCGCCTCTATAATTATAGAAGGCAAGGCAAATGAATTATAGGCACTATCAATTGGAGGATTTTCTATGTGACGAAGACTTCAAAGAATGGGTACTTGATCCGAATTCGAGGTCCAACAACTTTTGGGGCAAGGTACTGAGGTCCTCCCCGGACATAGAATCCAGGATCATCCAGGCAAAAGAGATTATTCTGAATATGGAGTTTAAAGAAGAGGTTCCTACAGAATCTGATTTTAATGAAGTATTAAGCAATATTAGCGATGCTATTCAGAGTAATGACTATGAAGTAGAATCACAACCAGAGCTGCATAGTCGGTTCTATTGGTTGAAAATTGCGGCAATCATTTTAATAGTCCTCTTACCCACCATATTTCTATATAAATCTCTAAATCAAAGTACTGAGCAAGATGAGCAGATAACTATTGAATACATCAATAAATTCAATCCTGCGGGACAAAAATCTAAAATATACCTACCTGATGGAACGTCAGTATGGTTGAATTCGGAAAGTTCTGTTAGCTATGTTGATGGATTTGAAATTGACCAACGAAGGGTGGAACTTATTGGAGAAGCCTATTTCGACATAGTTAAGGATGCAAAAAAACCTTTTGTAGTAAAGGCAAATAATGTCAGTGTCATGGCTCTAGGTACTTCATTTAATGTAAGAGACTACCAGGACGAAGACCAAGTAAACATTTCACTAACAACAGGTGAAGTTTTAGTTACTACCAACAATGATTTGTCCAAAGTCTATCTCCATCCCGGTGAGCAGGTAATATTAGGTAGGACCGATGGCCGAATTGTAGAAAGTAAGTTTGACCCAAGAACTACAATAGGTTGGAAGGATGGACTTATTTATTTCGAGAATGCCAGTTACGCTGAAATCACGAAAAAGTTACAGCGGTGGTATGGCGTTAAATTTAAGCTATTAAGTGATACATCCCCAGATTGGGGATACACCGGTTCATTTCGTGAATCTAGTTTGGAAATGGTTATGGAAAGGCTGTCATATGTCGAATCGTTCGGCTATGAAATTCATAATAATGTAGTATGGATCAAGTAAGGTTGATCATAGGATTTTTCGACTCAGGGTAGTCGGAAATAACCCCACAGGGAGATATTGTTGACACCAATATCTCCCCCCGTGGGATAAATGTTAACGGATTTTTCACCATTAAACCACTTTAAAATTATGAAAAATGAAGGGATTTTTACAATAATAAAAATTATGAGAATCTGTTTCAGAGTCTGGATTGTATCTACGATCTTTTTAAATACTGTTTGGGCATCGGATGGTTCCGCACAAAAAGTCCAGAATGTTTATAAAGTAGATGTCCAAATTGGCTTCAAAAAAGCTGATATCAAGACAATCTTGAAAAAGATTGAAGAAAAGACAGATTTCAGATTTGCCTTTGATCAAGCAATTCTTAGCTCAAAAGAATACTTAAACCTGGAGCGATCTTCTTATAGCTTGGGTGAACTTCTCGAAATAATAGGTCAGAAATTCTATTTGAATTTCAGACAGGTAAATGAGAATATTGATGTAAAGAAAGTAACCAAAGGCAAGCCGAAAGTTACAACTCAAGTAAGTATTGACCTGACGGTAAACGGGACTGTTAGTGATGAAAATAATGACCCCATACCTGGGGCTACAATTCTAGTTAAAGGTACAACAACTGGTACCATAAGCGACATTGAGGGGCAGTATTCTATTGAGGCTCAAGAAGACGCTACACTGGTTATATCTTATGTTGGATATCTCCTACAGGAAATACCTGTTAATGGCCGATCTGTTATTGATATCTCGTTGAGATTAGACATCAGAAGCTTACAAGAAGTAATCGTTATCGGCTACGGTTCCGTCCAAAAAAGCGACATCACCGGTGCCGTTTCTTCTTTAAAGGGTGACGATCTTAATAAAGGAGCGAATGCTTCCGTTGATCAATTAATCTCGGGAAGAGCATCAGGTGTAATGGTAACCCAGACCAGTTCGGAGCCTGGAGGCGGTATGTCCATCAGGATTAGGGGAGCAAGTTCAATTAATGCCCAAAATGAGCCATTGTATGTAATAGATGGTGTAGCGATGGACAATTCGTCCTTGTTATCTGCAAGTTCAGCCGATGCCACATCATCTGAAAATGGGGCAGCATTTTTAAGCATCAATGTCAATCCGAAAAATCCGCTGAACTCGCTAAACCCAAACGACATCGAATCCATAGAGATACTTAAGGATGCATCAGCCACCGCCATATATGGATCCCGTGGAGCTAATGGAGTAGTGCTTATCACAACCAAGAAAGGATCTATGGGTAAAGCAAGAGTTAACTATGACTTTTATAGCGGAGTTCAAACTGTTGCTAAAAAACTTGATGTACTATCGCCCTCGGAATACATAGATGTTATCAATGGTATATCGGAGGACAGTGGCAATGGCCCTGTATTTTCTTCATCCGACATTAATTCCATAGGTGCCGGAACCGACTGGCAAGATGAAATTTTCGAGGATGCGTTTCTTCAAAGCCATAATGTTTCGGTTTCAGGAGGGGCCAATAAGACAAGCTACTATACTTCGCTCAATTATTTTGATCAGGAGGGTGTTTTAAAAAATACAGGTATCAAAAAATATATTGGTCGAGTGAAAGTTTCACATGATATAAGCGAAAAAATTTCAGTAGGATTTAGTGTTAACACTAGTTTGATCAAAGATAACAATAGTATCGACGGTCTCAACATCAATGAGGAAGCCGGGCCAGTTAATGCTGCGTTTCTTTATGATCCTACTGAACCGGTTAAAAATGCCGACGGTTCTTTCTTCCGGTCACCTAATTTGACCCTAAATAATCCGGTAAGTTTAGTTGAAGGTGTTTCAAGTTCAAGTGAAACTAATCGGACATTTGCAAATGTAACCTTCGATTATGAGATTATTAAAGATCTGAAGGCCAAGGTCAATTTTAGCTCTGATCGCCAGAACAATACACGCAACATATACAATTCAAGATTAACAATCCATGGTGAATCAAATGGTGGTGCAGCGAACATATCAACACTGGAATTAAGTAATGTCTTAACAGAATTTACGCTTGCTTATTCAAAAGATATTAGGTTTTGGGGCAATCCTTTCAAATGTAGGAAAAATGGAAAACACGGGCGTAGAATTACTTATCAGTTCTACCAACCTTGATTTTAATGATTTCTCATGGAAATCGACATTGAACTTTTCTGCAATTAAAAATGAAGTTAACAACATTGGCGGTTTAAGCGCTATTAACGTTGGGTCCATTCAAAACGTGGGTAACACAGCAATTATTCAACCCGGTTCTCCTGTGAGTTCCTATTTCGGTTATGATATTACCGGGATATATCAAACTGCTGAAGAGGTTGCACAAAGCGCTCAACCAAATTCACAACCTGGATTTCCAGTTTTTAACGATGTTAATGGAGATAACCAAATTACGCCTGACGACCAAATTGTACTTGGCGATCCATTTCCGGATTTTACTTATGGATTACAAAATTCTTTTAAGTACAAGAATTTTCAGTTAGACATTTTCTTGCAAGGTCAGCAGGGATCAGATTTGCTCAATATAAACGCTATTGAAAGTCTTTATCCATCCAATTCTAGGAGGAACCAGTTTGCTAAACAGGGTGTCAACCGGTGGACACCATCCAACACAGACACAAAGTGGCCTTCAGGTGTTAATCCGGGGGCTTATGGTCCGGGAAAAATATCGAATCTGGTTGTTGAAGACGCCTCTTACCTGAGATTAAGAACTCTACAGGTTAGTTATACATGGCCGACCACAAAACTCAGTTTTCTTCAATCGGCAAGAGTATATATAACTGGTCAAAATCTATTCACAATAACAGGCTACAGCGGATATGATCCGGAAGTAAATTCTTTTGGACAAAGTAATGCCAGGATAGATTATAGCTCTTATCCATTATCCAGGATCTGGATGTTAGGCGTTAATCTCGGATTTTAATATTATGATATCATAAAAATTAAATAAAATGAAACTTTATTATATAAATCGAATTATTGCTTTCACACTTCCTCTTATGTGTGTTGTTAGCTGTGAAGATGCTCTTGATGAGGAACCATTCTCCGAACTTGTAACGGAAACTTTATTAGTGGAAGAGCAAGGAATATTGGGTGTGCTGTCGTCAGCCTATGCAGGAAGTCAACAGCAAAGTTTTGGCTATGAAGCCAGGGTACATTTGTCGGAATTGTCTACGGGATCGGCCTGGCAGCAAGCTGGTGCATGGGAAGGAAATGTGGGTGTTCCATTTACTGAATTTACCTGGACGAGTGGTACTGGTGTACTTGGACAGTTTTGGAATGCTGCTTTTCAAACTATTAGAGACGCCAATATTGTAATCAACAACATTGAATTAGGAGATTTTTCAGACGATTTTAGATCTACTGTTGTGGCTGAAGCAAAAGCTCTTAGAGGTCATAGTTATGCTGATCTGTTTTCTTTTTTCGGTCCGGTCCCTATCATCATAACCTCCGAAAGCACGGAATTGGTGCAGCCTCAAGGCAGGAGCTCTGAAGCGGAAGTTCTTCAACAGATTGAAAACGATCTACTCGATGCTATCAACGCTTTACCGGATGAACAACCTGTGGGCAAAGTAACTAGGGGTGCTGCCATGGGAGTTCTTTGTAAGCATTATTTGAACACAAAACAGTGGCAAAAAAGTGCGGACTTGGCTGAGGACATTATTGATATGGGGGTCTATTCCCTGATACCTAGTTATTCGGATTTATTCGATGCTACTAAAGAGGGCAGTTCTGAATTTTTATGGATTCTTCCCCGGTCACCAGTTAGTTTCCCTGTTAGCAATCACATCAACGCCTTAGGGCTCCCAACAGATTTCGGAGTCGCTACATTTGCTGCACGAGTCTTTTTCTTTGATGATTTTTTTAATGCATTCGAAACCGGTGATACGCGAATAGATAATCTTATACCAAGTTATACGAATACAGCCGGAGAGTTAATTACTGGGCTTGGTAATGACCAGTCAGTAAGTTTGAAATACTTACCCGATCCAGCTGCACCTGGAGTAGATGCTGGTAACGACGTTGCCTTGGTGCGATATGCTGACATTCTATTATCAAGGGCTGAAGCTTTAAATGAATTGAATGGGCCTAATCAGGAATCAATTGATTTGATAAATGAGGTACGTTCAAGAGCTGGAATTACATCTATCAGTGTAGGTGGTTTTGATCAGTCCGGCCTTAGGGATTTCATCCTGGAAGAAAGGCGATTTGAATTTTATTATGAGGACAAAAGAAGGGAGGATTTGATCAGGCATAGTAAGTTCATTTCTGAAGCTCAGGCACGAGGAAAAAGCGCACAGGATTTTCATCGACTTTTCCCGATTCCGCAAGCTGAAATCGATGCCAATTCAAATCCAGACATGGAGCAAAATCCTGGCTACTGATGAGAAAATTCAATATTTTGTTATTGATTATCCTACCAATAGTGTTTTTTGATTGCGCTGAAAATTCTAATGTAGAAAAAGAAGGGCATAACCAAAAACCGAATATCGTTTTCATTTTCGCTGATGATCTTGGATATGGCGACATAGGTTGTTTTGGTGCTACAGATATTAAGACACCAAATATTGACCAGATAGCTAAACAAGGGATAAAATTCACAGAATTTTATTCGGCTTCACCGGTATGTAGTCCCTCAAGAGCGGGGCTACTTACCGGTAGAATGCCCCAGCGCATGGGTATTAATGCAGTATTCTTTCCAGATAGTTATACCGGTATGTCTCCGG
>JAJCYL010000053.1 GCA_029262955.1 Cytophagales bacterium
AAAATACCAAAATAAAGAGCTCACAATCCCCACTATCATACTCACAAGAGCCGATTGCCACTTTGGGTTTGTGAAGTAGACAGAAAAAACTATAATCGGCAAATAAGTAGGAATGAACAAGGCCGTCAAAATGATAAAGGCATTGATAAGTGAATCAACAAATTGAGAAGCCACTATTGAGGCTAATCCAATTGCTACTATTGCCAATTTGGAATACAGCAACTTTGTGTCATCTGGTAAATTCGACTTTAAAGCTGATACGATGTCCGATGAAAAAACTACAGAAGCATTATTCAAAATAGTGTCCTGAGTTGACATAATAACTCCCATCATCGCAACCACGAAAATCCCATGAACAATCCCAGGATAATGATAACTGCCCAAGACAAGTAGTATCTGATCATTTATCGCTATATCCGGATACAAATACCTACCGAGATCCCCAATGGTTACCATCAGGAGTACCCAAACAAACATGAACAAAGCTGTTTGAATCATTGATTTTTTTGCAGTATTAGCGCTTTTTGATGCCAGAATTCTACTCACCACGGTAGGATGCATCATTCCTAAAAACAACCACGTAGTGGCCACGCTGAAATATGTGCCCCATTCAAACGTAGCAGCTGATTTGGCCATACGAACAGTTGTAAATTCAATATATTCACCAACAGAGAAAGCGTCTGCAATTACCATCATCATTATCAATAGTGGAATGAGAATAATGAAATGTGCCAGTTGAAATGCGTCTGTTATAATAGTGGCCTTAATCCCTCCGAAATAAGAATAAGCAGTAATTATAACCATCGTTGCGATCACAGCTATATTCTCAGGCCAACCAAAAACGTTGCTCATTAATATGCCGCCTGCTTTCGCCATGATTACTGAAATAAATAGCATGTGCATGAAAGTGAGTATCCCAATTGCGAGTCTCACTGTATTGCTATTGTGTCCATCTCGCCCAGCAATGATATCCCCTGCCGAAAGAGCATTGGGAAACTTTCTATACAAGCGAGTAGTGAAAAAGTGTGCCATAATCAGATAGTTGATCCCGACCCACCCAATAACCATGAAATAGTAAAGCCCCTGGGAATAGCCTTCTCTGGCAAAACCCATTGTATAGGCGGGTCCGATCATTGAAGCCGCCAGACTTGAAAATATGAGAAGACCGCCTAAACTTTTTCCCGCAACTGCATATTCACCAAAAGTTGTCTTTCTCCGGGAATAGAGGATGAAAAGGAAGTAGAGACATCCGAAAACAATAATTACTATTTGGTCTGCAGAAATATTATTTGGGCTTAAATTGTCAACAAGTCATTTCGATATCACTAAATATAAAATAAATTGTGTGATGGATGATTACTGTCATCAAATACGAATAGGGATATTTCGTTCTTTTAAAAATTTCTTCAATTCAACAATGCCTATTTCCTGATAATGAAAAATACTGGCCGCCAACGCGGCATCCGCTTGTCCTTCTTTGAATACCTCTTCAAAATGGTTCATCTGACCTCCTCCCCCTGATGCAATAACCGGAATATTGGCCAATTGAGAAACTGCCCTGGTCAGGTGATTAGCAAACCCTCGTTTGGTACCGTCATGGTCCATAGAAGTGAGTAAAATTTCACCTGCCCCACGATCTTCGACCTCTTTCACCCATTGTAATGTTCTTATAGACGTTGGTGTTCTTCCTCCGTTAATATAAACGATATTTTCATCTCCCTCCCGGCTATCAATTGCTACAACAATGGCCTGACTTCCAAATTCGTTGGCCAATTGATCAATCAAACCCGGATTGTTGATGGCTGCTGAATTCACCGCAACCTTTTCAGCTCCGGCTGCAAGTAAAGCAGTGACATCAGCTATTGAGGAGATTCCACCCCCAACCGTAAATGGAATGTTGATTTTATTTGCAATTCTTTCAACCAGGGGAACCAGTGTACTCCGCTTTTCAATAGTTGCTGTGATGTCCAAAAACACTATCTCGTCGGCACTATCCTGAGCATATCTATCCGCCAATTCTACTGGATCACCAGCATCCCTGAGGTCAAGAAAGTTCACCCCTTTGACGGTCCTTCCATCTTTGATATCCAAACAGGGAATTATGCGCTTAGCTAACATTTCTATTATTCATTAGACCTAAATCCTCTACCGAAATTCTATTCTCATAATATGCCTTTCCCACTATAGCTCCATATAAGCCATTTTCCTCGAGTTTAATTAAATCCTGGAGAACGGATATTCCTCCACTTGCGATTATATTCAGGGCAGGGAAAGCTTCTCTCATTTGTTTGTATAATGTAAATGAAGGACCTTCCAGCATCCCGTCTTTTTCAATATCGGTGCTAACCATGTACTTAATCCCTACCTTCAGCTTTTCCTTTATGAAATCACGCCAGGTATAGCTTGACTCATTCTCCCAGGCCCCAATAGCGATTTTATCAGACTTAACATCGGCACCCAGGATGATCTTTTCAGGTCCCCAGGTTTCCATCCAATTTTCGAAGATTTCCGGATTTAGTACCGCCACACTTCCTGCTGTGATTTGATTGGCACCAGCATTAAAAACTCTCTCTATATCTCGATCTGACTGTACTCCACCACCAAAGTCAATTTCTAATTTGGTTCTTGTGGCAATCATTTCAAGAATATTAAGATTAACAACTGTCCGTTCCTTAGCTCCATCCAAATCGACTAAGTGTAGCTTGGTTAAACCGGCATCTTCGAAAATCTTTGCGACCTCCAAAGGGTCCGAATTATACTCTTTTTTTGAGCTATAATCTCCCTTGGTCAAACGCACACATTTCCCATCGATTAGATCTATTGCTGGTATGATGTACATCTGCTAGAGAGTTAGAAAATTATGCAGAATTTTGGACCCCACTTCGGCACTCTTCTCGGGATGAGCCTGTAGGGCATAAAAATTATCTTTTTGCAGCGCCGCTGAGAATGGTAACATATAATCGCAAACAGCCACGCACTGATCTGCTACTTCAGCATAGTAGCTATGCACGAAGTATAGATACGAATTATTAGCGACTCCTTTCATCAATGGACTGGTCAATTGGGTAATCGTATTCCAACCCATGTGAGGTACTTTATCAGTTGCAGGAAATTTTAAAACGTTTAATGGGAAGATATTTAAACAACTGGTGTCGTTCTCTTCTGAATGTTTGCACATTAATTGTAAACCCAGGCAAATACCCAGGAAAGGCATTTTCAAATTTGGAATCAACAAATCCAATTCTTTATCCCTCAGGTAATTCATGGCGGTACTAGCCTGTCCAACTCCGGGAAAAATTACTTTATCTGCTCCCAAAAGCACCTCCTTCTCATCAGAAACGATTGGTTCTACTCCGAGGCGGTTGAGGGCAATTGTCACAGATTTGACGTTACCAGCATTGTATTTTAAGATAACTACTTTCACTTCGAAAATGATACCATTATTTGTGGTTTAAAATTAGTGTCGTCCGAGAAAAGATTTTTAATATGAAGAATAATTACTTAAATCTACCCCTAAATCCTCTAAAGCCTGCCGGCCGGCAAGGCTGGGTGACTTTCGATCATCCCTTTATGGGGCAGTGGGGTGTTTTTGAGATTGACCCAAAATCTTTTCTCATTCAGCCTAAACGCACATTTTTCACTAAAATTAGATTTAGTCGAACGATAGTAATTTAAGGTCAACTGCGTTGATCCTAATTTCACGCAAAGAAAGCGCAAAAGCCTGAACGCAAAAATCACATAGAATTTTCTGAGGTCTTTGGGTAAATATTTTTTGTGGGCCAGGCGTGATTTTCTTCCATGAGTTCGTATGGAACGAAATCACTTTAGTCCGTTTTAATTTTGATTATTTGTGCCTACTTTTGCTGCCCGATTTCGGGGAGATTCTCGAGATTGACCCATGGTGTAACGGTAGCACTACAGATTTTGGTTCTGTTAGTCAAGGTTCGAATCCTTGTGGGTCAACAAACTGTCCTGACTGATGGTCAGGATTTATTTTTTACGCTCTAATAATATTATGTCGGCGTCAGTAAAACTCTTTGCCGGAAGTGGCTCAAAAGAATTAGCAGAAAACATTGCCCACCATTACGGCAAGAAGTTAGGCACTTCAACGGCTGAGACCTTCAGCGATGGGGAGTTGTCTTATCACTTCAATGAGTCTGTAAGGGGTTGTCATGTTTTTCTAATTCAGAGCACATCACCTCCTGCTGATAATATCATGGAGTTGTTGTTGATGATTGATGGCGCCAGGAGAGCGAGTGCAAAGTATGTAACAGTGGTAGTGCCCTATTATGGCTATGCCCGGCAGGACCGGAAAGACAAACCTCGTGTTTCAATCGCAGCTAAATTGATGGCCAACCTATTGTCAGCCGCTGGAGCGAATCGAATTATGACCTGCGATCTTCATGCCGGCCAAATTCAAGGTTTTTTCGACATTCCGGTAGATCACCTGGATGGAAGTTTTATCTTTTTCCCTCACATCGAAAAGTTGAAGTTGGAGAATATGATATTCGCTTCTCCTGATGTTGGCGGTGTAGCCAGGGCAAGGTCTTACGCAAAACATTTCGCCGTGGAGATGGTTGTTTGTGACAAGCATCGAAAAAGGGCCAACGAAATAGCCTCCATGCAGTTGATTGGTAATGTTGAAGGTCAAGATACTATCCTGGTGGACGATATGATTGATACGGCAGGTACGATGAGTCGGGCTGCCAATTTATTAAAAGAAAAAGGAGCAACCTCAGTAAGGGCTGTATGTACGCATGCTGTCTTATCGGGTAACGCTTACGAAAATATTGCTAACTCAGAGTTAGAGGAATTGGTGGTTACAGACTCAGTTCCGTTAAAACAAAAGAGTGATAAAATCAAAGTGAT
>JAJCYL010000054.1 GCA_029262955.1 Cytophagales bacterium
ATAGAACTCGAAATTTGGCTCTTCATCTGCTGCTAACCTCATACCGATCTGGAATGGTTTTGTGATGTGTTGGGAATAGTAATCCAACTCGTTGAGGTTGTCAAGGATGGGAATGCAATTGAATCCTTCCATAATGATCTCTGAAACATATTGCGTATAAAGTGGTCTTTTAAAGCCATTGCAAATGATATAAGTGTCTTTTGAGAGAGATCCTTTAGCGTACAGGCTTTTTATAATTGCGATATCAAATGCAGAACTTGTTTCAATATGAGTGCCGTTCTTTAAACATTCTTCAATTACAAAAGAGAAATGCGATGATTTGGTGCAATAACAATAAGTATAGTCTCCTTTGTATTTCAATTTCTTGAAAGCGGCAGTAAACAGCTCCTTGGCCCGATTGATGTTTTGAGCAATCCGTGGAAGGTAAGTTAACTTAAGAGGCGTACCATATTTTTCAATAATCGACATGAGGTCTACATTATTGAAATAGAGGGAATCCTTTTCGACTTTGAATTCATTAGTCGGAAAGTCAAAGGTTTGATCTACCAGGTCGAAATAACTCTTCATCTTCAGAATTGAAAAACGGCCTGCAATTATGGAAAATATTTATCAGGTAAATGGCTTTTAAAGAAAAAAATTAATCATCCTGATGAAAGCGAATCATTATTTTTGCTCCCCTCTAGAGAAAACAAGATGATACCTATTAAAATTTTAGATGAAGTGGCCCCTTTGGAGGCATTGGTTATAGGCACCGCGGAGAGTTTTGGTGGTATCCCTGCATTAGAGGATACATACGATCCCAAATCGAAAGAACACATCCTCAATGGGACTTATCCCGTTGAGGATGACCTTGTAAAAGAGATGGAGTCCTTATGTGATCTGGTTAAGAAGTATGATGTTGAAGTTTATCGACCACAGGTCATACCAAATTATAACCAGGTCTTCGCCAGAGATATAAGCCTTGCCATTGATGATAGAGTTATTGTACCCGCTGTAACTCAAAATAGAAAACTAGAATCCGATGGCATTCAAAATATTCTTGATCAAATTAAGCCGGAATGTGTACTGCTTCCGGATTTGCACATCCGAATGGAAGGTGGGGATGTAATGCCCTGGAATGGTAAAATCTATGTGGGTTATTCGAAAGAAGAAGACTTCAACAAATACATAGTTGCCAGAACCAATGAAGCCGGGGTAGAGTACTTACAACAAACCTTCAAGGACTGGGAAGTGGTTCCCTTCGAATTGAAAAAATCAGATGAAAACCCACTTGAAAATGCGCTCCATCTGGACTGTTGTTTTCAACCGTTAGGAAAAGGTAAGGCCATCATCCACCGGGAAGGTTTTAAACACCATGAGGATGCGGATAATCTAATAACCTCATTTGGAGAGGAAAATATCCATTTCATTGATACGCAGGAAATGTATGACATGAATTCCAACGTCTTTTCGATATCCCCCGATGTCGTTATCTCAGATGCATGTTTCCTCAGACTCAATGAGCAATTGAGAAAATGGGGATTTACGGTTGAAGAGTTGAACTACCAGGAGGTAGCTAAAATGGAAGGATTGTTCAGATGTACCACAATGCCTCTTCGGAGAAGATATGCCTAGTCAATTATCAGATACCATTTTAATGATTAGACCGGTTGCATTCCGAAGGAATGAGGAAACTGCCGAGAATAACTTCTATCAGCAGGAAATTAAGGGTCTGAGTGATGTCGAACTTCAAACCAGGGCCCTGAGAGAATTTGATGCATTTGTAACCAGGTTGAGGGCAGAAGGCATTCGGGTAATTGTAGTGAACGACACCCCTGATCCCAGTACACCTGACTCCATATTTCCTAACAATTGGATTTCATTTCATGAAGATGGCTCTATTATGCTGTATCCCATGTTCGCGGTTAACCGCCGGCATGAACGAAGGGAGCATATTTGGGAATCGCTGAGGTCAGATTTTACAATTGGTAGTATTGATTCTATAACTCGATGGGAAGATGAGGGCAAATTTCTTGAAGGTACGGGTAGCCTGATTCTCGACCGGGTAAATAAATTGGCTTACGCCGCGGTATCTGAGCGAACACACCCAGACCTGATCGACCTATTTTGTGATAAGAAAGGTTATGAAGCGGTGGTCTTTCATTCTTACCAAACTGTTAATGATGAAAGACTCCCAATATATCATACCAATGTGATGATGTGCATTGGTGAAGCTTTTGCCCTCATTTGTGCAGACAGCATCGATGACCAGGAAGAAAGGAAAGCAACAATCGCTGCCTTACAAAATTCAGGGAAAGAAGTGATTGAAATAACTGAAGCTCAAAACAATTGCTTTGCTGGTAATATGTTACAGGTGAAGAATACTAAAGAAGACCGATTTGTAGTAATGTCGGAAGCGGCGTTTAAAAGCCTTAGCGCTGATCAAATCAAGCGATTAGAAAAGCATGGTCAAATCCTTTACAGCAACATTAATACCATTGAAACATTGGGTGGTGGCAGTGCGAGATGTATGATGGCTGAAGTGTTTCTGCCCAGAAAGAACTAACTCTCAATAGTTTCTTCCTCTTTTTTAGATCTTCTTTTCCTAGCCGGTATTTTGGTTTCCTGATAAGCGCTGTCCTTTAACGTTTCAAGGTGCAACTTGTCAATGGCCTGAACGGCCCGAAAATTTAGTCTCTGAAATAAGCCGTACTGCTCAACAATTTTTATGAACCTCGAATCCTTGTTGTACAAGATCAGGTAATAAAATTGGATCAGCACCTCCTGCTCGGAAAGGTGAGGTTTGATAATATTCACGTAAAAAATGGGATCCTTACTTTTTTCAGCTACCAGGAATATCAAGGCCTTATAACTTTCGACATAATGCGAGAGCGAGTTGCGATAACCGTCATAGACGTTTCGAAAGCTGGTTTCAAAAGCATGTTCATCCAGATTTTGAGAACCCCCATCTTTTTTCCTCTTCCTTTTAACGTCAGCAATAGCCTTCTTGAGATCATTGTACATCTTCTCAAAACCATTACCATCTTCCTGGGCCTCTATTCGGCGAGAAGCTTCCAAATGAAATTCAAGCAACTGGAAAAAAGTGTTTTCGAACTGCTGTATTTCTATGGTCTGTGACTGACGGTCAAGGATCTGCCGGGTTTCTAACAATTCTTCACGCTGAAGCTCTAACTCCCTGCGTTGATAGATCAATGCCAGGTAAAAGAGAATAACTCCGGCTAATGTCCAAATGGAGCCAACTGTTCCTCCAAAGAACTCGCCAATGGTGCTCAAAACCCCGAGGTCCTCTTGCGTTGAAAGATCAAAACCCTGAACCGAATAAAAGAAAAATCCTATGATACCAAATCCTGAAAGCACGGCAAGTGCTGCACAGAACCCAAGGAAGCCAATAAAAATCTCTTTAGTTCTTGATCGTTTCTTCATGGTTGGTTTTTCGCAGCGTACCAATGTCTTAAAAAGTAAAGAGGATACCAAGGAAAAAACATGGTCAAATTATGACCTTAACTCGGTTCAAAATATTTTTATTGTAAATTGTATCAAACAAATTGAAACATGGGCGTAATACTCGAAAATGAAAGGGTGATCTGTGAACTGGATTTTTCTATCCCTCTTTTGAAACATCGTTGGCTCAAAAACACAAATGGAGACGAGTTTCGAGATCAACTGGTGGAAATTCAGAAAGAGTACTTGAAACTTAAACCTCAATACCCGAATCTGAAATGGTTGGCAGATGCAACCAACCTTGGTGAACTTACCTCAGAAGATGAAGTATGGCTTGAAACGAAATGGGAGACGTTGCTCTTCGTTGAAGCAGGAGTGAAAGTCCATGCAGTTATCCTGGCAGACGATATCTACGCCGACTATTCAATGGAGAAATTCAAAGCAACTGCTGACAAAAAATACCAGGAAGCCGGAGTTAGTCTCGGTGTGTTTTTCTTGCTCGAAAATGCCCTTGCGTGGTTGAATGAAACGAACTAAAAAAAGTCCGGTCCTCAACCCTTAATCAAGTTTCTTATATTTCTAATCTAATTCAAAAACCTATGACTATTAACAGACGAAATTTCATAAAATCATCTTCTTTGAGCCTGGCAGCTTTAACATTGGCCAATGATTCACTTTTTGCTGCACCAAAAAAACTAACTGGCATTCAGCTTTATTCTATCCGCGACGATATGAAAGCTAATCCTCTAGAAACGTTGACTAAGCTGGCTGAAATGGGCTACACTAATGTGGAGCATGCCAATTATGTGGATAGGAAATTCTATGGTTACAAACCCACAGAATTCAAGAAGGTTTTAGCTGATCTTGGGCTTTCTATGCCAAGTGGACATACAGTCTTTAACCATGACCATTGGGATGCTGGCAAAAAGGATTTTTCAGATAAATGGAAATATACCGTTGAAGACGCCGCCACGCTGGGGCAAGAGTTTGTGATCAGTCCATGGATGGCAGAAGATATCCGAAAGGATCGGGATGCTTTGATGGCCTTCCTGGAGGTTTTTAACAAAAATGGTGAACTGTGTGCCGCCTCCGGAATGAAATTCGGATATCACAATCACCACTTTGAGTTTGCTGAAAAGGTTAATGGCGAAATGCTCTATGACATTATTCTGCAAAACACCGATCCCAAGCTGGTCATCCAGCAACTGGATTTTGGCAATATGATCAATGCCGGAGCAAAACCGATGGATACACTCAAGAAGTACCCGGGTCGTTTCCCTTCCCTCCACGTCAAAGATGAGATTAAGAGCAATGGCGGTAATGATCCTTATGAGAGCACGGTCTTAGGAAAAGGCATGGTTGGGGTTAAAGAAGTGATTGATTATGCAAAAAAGAAAGGTGGAAGCAAACATTTCATCATTGAGGTTGAATCTTACCAGGGTATGGAGCCTATTGAATCTGTCGAGCTTTGTCTGAACCAGATGAAGGATTGGGGGTATTGATTACGATTGTTTTCATTCAAAAAGAGCATGATCTCAGTTAAAAGCATAGCGTGA
>JAJCYL010000055.1 GCA_029262955.1 Cytophagales bacterium
AAGGACCTATACTGTGAATGGCATCATTTACGTTTAGGATTGATGCGCTTACCGAGGACCGCCTTTCAAACTACCTATTTTCCCAGGTCTCGAATTATTGACTTCTTTATCATTAGCTTTGACATCCAAGCAGGAAAGGATGGTCAAAAGACAAGTTAAATCGGCGAATTTTAGCAGAAAAGATAAGCCTGTTGAAACCAGTGAATCAACTTTAGTTCGACTAAACAAATTCATTGCTAATGCAGGAGTTTGTTCCAGAAGAGATGCCGACAAATTAATTTCCCAGGGGCAGATTACAATTAATGGTGAAAAAGCACAGGAATTAGGCGTAAAAGTTAAGCCAACCGACGTTGTTAAATACAATGGCAAAATTTTAATACCCGAAAAGCCGGTTTATATTCTCCTGAACAAACCTAAGGACTTTATTACCACCTTAGATGACCCTGAAGGAAGAAGAACTGTAATGGAACTCATCAATAGAAAAGAAGGTGAGAGGATTTATCCAGTGGGACGATTAGATAGGAAAACAACCGGTATTTTGTTGCTTACCAATGATGGGGACCTTGCCAAAAAACTTAGTCATCCGTCAAGTGAAGTTAAGAAGTTATATGAAGTGGTTTTAGACAAACCCATTTCCGAGGAAGATTTTATTCGACTCGAGTCAGGGGTAACCTTAGAAGATGGTTTTGCAAAGCCAGATGAGATGGCCATTGTTTCTGAAGACAAGAGAAGCATTGGTGTTCAAATTCACATGGGAAGAAATCGAATCGTCCGGAGGATGTTTGAAGCAATTGGATATGAAGTCATCCGACTGGACCGTGTAATGTATGCTGACCTGACCAAGAAAGACCTTTCACGAGGCAAATGGCGATACCTTTCCGAAAAAGAATTAATAAAACTAAAGTACCTGAAGTAACCTAATGCTCGAGGTTCAATCTTCTCGACAACTCATTGATTGATTGTTGTTCTTCTGGAGAAATTCCATCAGATGCATTTGCGAACAAATACATTGCTTCCAAAATGAATTCCTTATTTTGATCGTTTTGCTTAACATAGTCGGTGAGCGCATTAAGAAACTTGGACTTCCATCTGTCCGTGTTATCCAATAAATATCTAAACTCAGTCACAAAAATCCGCTCAAGCCCTTCCTGCTCCTCGGGATCAAGCACTTCTTCCTGAACACTCTGTGCCATTGCCCTTGCCAGGCTTTTGACAGCTTCCCATTCAGTCGTATCGAGTAAATCATCAGCCATCACTACCAGCATAGCCGGGAATAGATTAACCAGGTAAGTAAACTGCTCAACGTCCATTTTGACCGGGCGAATCCTTCTATACTCTTTAAATAATTTCTCTATCTGTTCTGTCATTGATCTGAAAAATGAAATTTTGCCTAAAATAAATGATAAATGTACCCTTTGCCAAAAACGAGGTTTCTAATGCAGTAAGATGTCAGTCAGAAGATTCGATGTGTTCATCCTTTGCTAAGAGGGTTTTATAATGTTCATAGAGTGAATAAATACTCTCTACATACTCTACCGGCTCCGTACATCTACAATATCCATACTTGACCACAGGATCATTGAAATAATTCCTGAATGACTTCTTTAATAAATATTCAGCCACCGTATCCCAATTGATATCCTCTCCAACATACTTTTTGGAGAGTTTGTAAGCGTCCAATACATGCCCCTGACCTACGTTATACGATCCTAATATGAATTTGACTCTTTCCAGGCTATCAGGAACTTTCTTTTTCCAATAGTTATCAAGCCATCGAATATGGCTTGAACCAGCCTCCAGGCTACTTTTGGGGTCTTCAAGATTAGTAATGCCATATGCCATGCCAGTTCGGGGAATAAGCTGCATCAAACCAATAGCTCCGGCCCAGGATTTTGCTTTTGGGTTGAATTTTGATTCTTGAAATATTTGTGCGGCTAATAATTTCCAGTCCCAGTTAAGTTCATTTGCGGTATTCTTTATCAAGTCATCGTACGGGGATAATCGTGAACCAGAAAACACATTCGAAAAATCACTCTTTGCCCTGGCCAAGTGAACTTTTGAGTTTTTGAAATACTTATTGAAGATGACGTAATATTCCGATTTGTTCCTCATCTCATTGATCCAGGAATTCACTGCCACAAGTAATGAAGGTGCATTTTTTCTAACTGCCCAGGCAATTTGCTGTGGGAAACTTACTGGCGTGAGTACATCAATATTAGAGAAATAGGTTGAGTTAACCAGAGCCACATGCTCATCAGCAATAGTATAGTCGATGGTGCCTTCAGATACCATTTGTATGAAATCTTCAGTAGAAGCACTTGGATAATCTTCTATTATTGAGATGTCACCTCCAAGCTCATCAGATAGATTTTTCAACCTACTGACATAAGCCGATGCAGTTCTTACAAAAATTTTCTTCCCAATGAGGTCTACCTGGTTTCTGATAACTGATCGTTCGAGCTCATGTCTTTTCAGTTGTCGCCAATTATCCGGTTTCCGCTGAATCAACATTTGTCTGGCCTGGATATGGGGATGAGAAAAACTCACTAATTTCTTGCGTTCATTGGTTACTGTTAAACTGTAAGCAATGATGTCACCAACTCCTTGATTCAGTAATTCGAAAGTGCTCCCAAGGTCAGTAGTGAGATGGAACTCCAGACCAACACCTATTCGTTTTGCAAATAAGTCGAGTAAGTCATATTCATAACCCATCGGTTGACCTTTATATACAAAGTAACCCGTGGAACTGTTGTCTATGATAACTCTTAATGTACCCCGCTCTCTAATTGCCTCAAGGTCGTATAAAATCGGCTCTGGAGGGGCAATAATGTCCACCTCAACATCATTTACTTCGGGACTGTTAGCACACCGAACGAAAAGGACGCCAATTGGCAAGAGGGCTATGCAAATAATCTTTGGGATTATAGACATATCAGTTTGACCTATCTCCTAAGCAGTTAATTCCGGAGTAAGTTTAATAATGATAGTGAAAATCTCGCAATACAAGGTTGATTATAGAGAGTTTATCAATCCAAATCCTGAATAAAGTCGCTTAATAGTAGAAAGAGATCTTCATATTCAGTGAGTGGAAGTGTTGAAGAACGATCATTAACATCATGATAAGCTTGAATACCCCCTTTTGTATAAATAAAAAAAGCTGGAACATTGTGTTGATCAAATGAACAGTGGTCACTGTTACATGCCGTTCCTCGAGAAGTTATATCATTCAATAATTCTTTTTTGCTATTGATTCTATTCAGTAGATCGAATTCATCCTCATAAACTTTGCCATTAACAACCGTAATCCCATCATCACCAGTTCCAACGATATCAAGATTCAAAACGAATTTGACTTTAGCCAATGGATAGATCGGTCTGCTGACGTAATACTGAGATCCTATCAGACCTGCCTCCTCACCACCAAAAGCAATAAACAACAGGCTGTATTTCGGCTTATCAAAAAATGAAAAATGTCTGGCCAGATTGAGTAGCATGGCAACTCCACTGGCATTGTCATTGGCTCCCGGAAAGTAAGTATCCTTTCCCATCCTACCCAGATGATCGTAATGAGCGCTTATCACAATAAGGGAATCAGTTTTTTCGCCATTTAATAAACCAATTACATTTTGACTATAATGGTCGTTCAGAAAGTCATTCTTCACATTAAATTGAATCCTTCCAATGTCCGGTGATTTAAGCTCAGTCAATTTGATATAAAAGACAGGCCGGTCATTTAGTTTTTGACTTATATTCCAGGTGAGTTTAGTCTCAATTAAAATTATCGCCGCGGGGATTGTTAGACTTCTGTTAAACTTCAGTACATCCTCAAATCCATCAATAACGTGTTTGTCTTCTTGTGTCAATTGGGAATATCCTGATTTGTTGAGACAAATTACTTTCTTCGTACTCTTGACCAACTTTACCCATTCCGTCATGTTTGTCAGTAAAGTGTCCAAAGTGATATTAACCACTTCAAACTTTCCCCTAATACCTGGAGAAGACGGGTCAATTAAAAAATCAACACCAGGTAATAGTTTTTGTTGATCAACCTTGACTCTCATCTGAGAAGGATAGGTATTGACTTGTAAGGGAAACTTTTGTTGATAATTTAGGCTAAATGATTGCAGTCCAAATTCTTCGAATTCTGAGGCAATATAATTAGCAGCTTTAAGATGTCCGCCTTCTACATATCCCCGTCCGTGCATGTCGGCCCCAGTCAAGAGGTCAATCGTTGTTTGGGCGTAATGGATATCCTGGGCTGCAAGGTGCTTACTCAGGAGAACAAACAGCAGGTATAACCCTGTTTTAATACGACAACTTTTTTGCCCTGACCCAATAATTGTCCATTTCCTCAAGTGAAAGTTCGGACAAGACTTTGCCATCTTTTTTAGACTCAGATTCAATGTATTGAAACCTTTTAATAAATTTTTTATTGGTTCGTTCAAGAGCTTCTTCCGGATTAATATCAACGAAACGTGCGTAATTGATCATTGAGAATAACAAATCGCCAAATTCAGCCTGTTTCTTAGCAACGTTCTGCTCTAATTTAAATTCTTCCATTTCTTCCTCTACCTTTTCCCATACCTGATCCTGATGATCCCAATCAAAACCCACACCTTTGGCTTTTTCCTGAATTCTCATCGCCTTGACTAAGGCAGGTAACGAATTAGGAACTCCACCAAGTACAGACTTGTTGCCTTTTTCCCTTAGTTTAATTTTTTCCCAATTACGTTTTACGGTTTCTTCGTCATTTGCCTCCACATCACCATAAATATGAGGATGGCGATGGATTAGTTTATCACAAATGCTATTCAAAACATCCGAGATATCAAATGATTTCTTTTCTGAACCTATTCGGGAATAGAATGCAATATGCAATATCAAATCTCCCAGTTCCTTTTTTACTTCATCAAGATTACCTTCAAGAATAGCGTCAGACAATTCATAGGTCTCTTCGATAGTCAGGTGACGAAGGCTTTCAAATGTTTGTTTCTTATCCCAGGGACAATTTTCTCTTAACTCATCCATGATGGTCAGTAAACGATCAAAAGCTTTGAGTTTTTCTTCTCTATTCTCGTCTGTTGTTTTCTTAATTATTGCCATAAAAATGAACTATTCGTAAGCCTGAGCGTTGACAAAACTAAATGATTAACTTTACAAAAATTGCTTAAGAATGGCTACGGTTTTTTTAGGAATTGGCATTGTTGCAATATTCTTCATCTTTATGTCGGTAAGACTGATATTCCTGAAGAATGGTGAGTTTAAAGGGACTTGTGCTTCACAGAATCCCTATCTCAATAAAGACGGGGAAGCTTGCGGGTTTTGTGGAAGAACAGTTAAAACCGGAGATGCCTGCGCCAACCCCAACAATGAAGTTGATAAGATGTTAGCCAAGTTTGAGAAATAGGTCTCAAACTGTGGTATAGGCTCCGATTAATTTCTCTTCTGTTGTCAATAAATCTCCTTTTTCATCCAGGCGAATAAAGGTAGCCTGATCGGACTGATAAAAACTGTCGTAAGCACTTTTTGACTCCCACTTATCTATGGTTATGAAAACATTATCCGCCTGATCCGATTTGAGAAGGCTGGTTTCAATATAATGAGGTGACTCTCGAAACCATCCCGCCCACTCGCCCTCCGGTCCACATAATGCAATAAAAGCTAATAGACACTCTGGCAGTACCTTGAATTCCCAAATAACTACATACATTATCTACCCTGGATTTGACCAACCATAAATACTGCATTACTAAATACCATCTTCCCACTGTACCAAAATGCTCTGAACAGCGGATTGTCAACCATGTAAATTACCTTACCCTGTCCAACATTTTCCGTTCCAAAAACCAAGGTATTCCCCGCTGTGTCTCGAATTTCTTTTCCGGCAAATCCGCTAAGAGGTATCCCACTTCCAATTTTGGAAACATTCCATCCGTCTTCCAAAGGTTTATATAATTTGGGCCTATTCTTTAGCGTATAGTATTGACCCTGGTATCCAAAGCCTAAAGGATGAGTTTGATCCATACTTGCCTTGAAAATGGCGCCTGGTACAATTTCGCTCATTCTGTTTCTTCTTCGATCACCAAAAGCCTGGTCTTCTTCATCCGAATCTTCTTCCGTCTTTAGTTTTAACTTAAATCCATCTTTACCAGCAGCTAAATCCAAAGCACCTTGTACTAATATCAATCTGCCCCCGTCATTTACCCATGACTTTAACTTATCCAACTTCTTATCCGAAAAACTCCCGTACCTCCCATTTTGAATAATAATCACATCATACTGTTGGAGATCAATTTGAGTCATATAATCATCTCCAATTACAGCTATTGGATAATCAATTTGTCGTTCGAAATAATGCCAGGTTTCACCAAAAGCAAGTGAAGATACGTCATCTCCCTGAATCAGTGCAACTTTAGGTGCTTTCAAATAGTGCATATTGTTTGAACCAAAATCAACACCACTATTTACAAGGCCAGTACCAACAGGAGTGATATTCTTTTTCAATTCATTGGCAGCATTAATAATTATTTGGTCAAAAGTTTCACCCAATGACTCATTCCCTCTTCTGGTGATGACTAATGTTCCGGGTGAATAATTTTTACCGGCTATTGAGAATGACTTCTCAGAGAATCTCAGTTTAATGCCAGCTCTCAACACTTTAGAGAGGAATCGTACATCTATTAGGTTGTCCCATCCAGATAGGTAAGCATAGGGCTTGCCATTGACTTTGTGATTAACAAAATCATCTGAAGATGATCCAACACTCACAGTCACTTTCGTTTCAGAAGCAAAAGCATCCAGGTCATATGCATATGGAATGGACCACGCTGTGATGTCATAAGTCAATGAATCACTCAATTTTGGGTTTGGTTCAAATAGCACCTGGGCTAAAACAGATTTGGGTTGGTAAGCACTAATTACGAGGTCATTTGATGAAACGGAAAATGTTGAATTTGATCCCGACTTGTAATCATAGCCTCTCAAGGATTTAACTGTGGTGGTTCCATACTTGATGTCATGAGTGTCCAGCCAAACTTTCAAGTCCGACAATTTTCGGTGATGATTTGACCCTTTAATAACGAAGGTCTTGTACTTGCCTGTTGGCTTGTTAATTGCGACGTCATAGTAATTTGAGAATTCCGTCAGCAATCGACTTGAATTATTAACAGAAACCTCAATTGTAGAAAGACCTGTAGTATAATGATGAGCAATTCTGTCTGTTAAAGCGAGTGTATCCCCTATTTCTGTTAGTACGCCCAAACCGCCTCTTCCTCCACCGCCTTGTTCATAAGTCATACCTATAGCACCACTATTAGTTGGATAGGTGTCTCCATAACTTGGATAGAGCAAATCGAAAACCTCCCTGGTAAAATAAAGCCAGTTGTTCTCATCGAAGTATTTGGCGTGATTCTTCCCCAGCATTACCTGGTACTCGCGTTGCCAATCAGTAATTAATTCATGATAAGGTTCCACTGCCGGAGCAAAATAATATGGACTATTCACACCCTGCTCATGGAAATCTACATGTACCTGAGGAAGCCACTTATTGAATAAAGCAATGCGTCCCTGGCTTTCAATTTGACTTTGCCAGGCCCAATCTCGATTTAGATCGAATAAATAGTGGTTGGCTCTTCCTCCCGGCCATGGCTCAATATGTTCTCGAGAGTTTGGGTCAGCATTGTAGTCCTTATTCCCATATTGATTATAGAAATTAACATATCGCTCCCGACCGTCGGGATTAATACACGGATCAATGGCCACCACCACTTTGTGCAACCAGGCCTTCTTGTCACTTCCTGATTTCAGCAGCTCATAAATGGTGGCCATTGATGCCTCTGTAGACACTGATTCGTTGCCATGAACGTTGTAACTCAACCAGATGATGGGAATATTGGTCGATGGATTTCCATCAAGAATGGTAGCCCTTCGCAAATTGTCTTCTCTTATCTTTTCCAGGTTATCCATATTGGCCTGACTGGACATAAAAACAACCCGCAATGGCCGGTGCTCATAGGTTTCACCATAACTAATGGACTTCGCATTACTTAGTGTAGAAGTAATGTGATCATAATAATCCATAACCCGGTGATGAGGCGTAAAACGTTCGCCTAATTTGTAACCAAGAAATTCTTCCGGACTTTGAATTTGACCTTGAGCCAAATTAGCTATAAAAATAACGGAGAGGAATAAAGATATGCGTTTCATATTGAGGGTTAATTTGAGTTCAAAAATCCAAACTCAAACTTAATTCCCTCAATACTTTTACACGAATGAAAATATTGAGTGAGCACTTAAGGCTAATTCTTTTAGTTAATAAAAACTTTTAGATTAGGTATTATATCTAATTCTCAAGTCCCTCACCCTTCCCCATAATCAAACTTGCAAAAAGAGCTTAAAACATTATTCCGAAATTTGCAGAGGTATGAACTAAATCATTACTTGCAATTAGGATGGAAATTGTTTTACCTACTCAGAAACAAATGGAACTTTTCAGATCTCTTTTCAGAGTCAGAAAAGACGTATTTGCCATAAGATGGGTAAAGGGTAATAAGAGTGGATACATGCCAGCCTATTTATATGATCCTTATATGTATCGAATGCACAAAATGAAAGGTGGGACATTTAAAACCTATAATGACAAGACCTATTTACCTCTTACTGAACAACAATTAATTAAGCATTTTGATGGTGAACAGAT
>JAJCYL010000056.1 GCA_029262955.1 Cytophagales bacterium
TATGAGCCGGAGATAAATTGAATGACGGATAACCTCAATGGTTTAGCAAAACCCTTGGAGGTTTGCAAGTTTCATGTTTTAAATTATTGATTTTATGAATTTAACCCGGATTCATTCCGGGTTTAATTACTGCATTATGAAAAATGAACCGATATGTGTGGGTAGCTCTGACACTTTTGTTGCCATGACCTGCTCTAATTAAATTGGAATAAGTAGAGGAAAATGCTGGGTCGCTTGTTTATTCTCTCAATAGAATAACCCCTGTTTCCTCTACATATTGCTGCCAATGAATGAGCATCTCCTGATATTTTTCAGGATATTTTTTGGCCAAATCATTGGATTCAGTCGGATCCTCTTCCAGGTTAAAAAGTTCAAATTCTCCTGTTCCCAATGGAGATTCTATATTTGTGATTTTCCAATCACCTTTTCGTATAGCAGACCTTCCGAAAAGTTCCCATCCCATAACATAGTCTTCAGCATGCACATTTTCCTGCTCGCCATTTAGTAGTGGTAAGAGCGATTTCCCTTTAAGGGGCGTCAGCTGACGGCCTTCATAAGTAGCAGGATAATTGATTTCGGCCAATTCAAGAAAAGTAGGGGCCAGGTCCATTACCGTTGTGAATGCAGAACTATGTCGTTTTTGTTCCCTATCAAGAGGCATTTTTATGATCATGGGCGTGTGAATGCCTCCCTCAGCGGAATATCCCTTGTACAATCGGAAAGCAGCAGTTGAGGCATGAGCCCATTGAGGACCATAGGCGATGAATGAATTGAATGTGCCCATGGCTTCGTATGGATCAAGTTCCTGTGGAGTGTATGCTGCTTCAGTTACCGCAGCCCCATTGTCTGACAAAAAGATAAACAAGGTGTTATCGTATTCATCAATTTTTTTTAAATGTCCTATTAGCCTTCCAATATTATAATCCAGGTTATCTACCATAGCAGCATAGATCTCCATTTTTCTTGCCTCAATTCGTTGTTCTTCCGGATCAAGATCTGCCCAGGACAGTAACTGGCGATCAGATATGTCGAATAATTTTCCTTTGACCGATGGGAGTTCCGGCAAGGAAGCATTCTTACTGATTATGTTTTTTTCTTTTAGCGCACGAAACCGTAAGACTCGCAGACTATCATACCCTATCGCATATTGACCTTCATACTTTTCTATATACTCGGAGGGAGCCTGTAATGGCCAATGAGGTGAGGTATAGGCGGCGAATAGAAAAAAGGGTTGATCATCACTCTTGTCATCATCGATGAATTCGATTAATTTGTCTGTATAGAAATCTGTTGAATACCGTCCTCCTGGGTAGGTTGAATAATGATCGTTTTCCCAAAAGGTTCGTAATTTATCGGGATAATAATGATTTGCTGACCCATCAAGGAGGGTATAGGATCTTTCAAATCCTTTTGCTTTCGGGCTTTGGTCGGGTGTCCAACCAAGATGCCATTTTCCTGCAATGTAGGTATGGTATCCCTGGTCTTTTAATAAGTGGGCCACTGAAACCACGCTATCATTGAGATATCCCTCATATCCTGGCTGGCCTGCTAATTGATCTATCCCCTGAATTTGCTCTGCCATATTGCCCAATCCGGCGATATGATTATCAGTTCCTGTAAGAAGCATGGCCCTGGTAGGAGAACAAACTGCGGCTGTGTAGAAACTGGTAAAAATTTGGCCCTGCCTGGCAAGGGCATCAATATTTGGAGTTGAAATTTCACTTCCGAAACAACCAAGATCTGAATATCCGAGGTCGTCGGCCACGACTAGTACAATATTAGGTGGTTTTTTAACAGTTGATGGCAGTTTATTGTCACATGAACAGCACAGAATTACAAAAAAAAGGTAATTTATTTTCAAGGAGTTTTCAGTTTCTCAATCTTTTCGAAAGATAAAAATATGTTATGGGAAACTATATCATGCACAGAATAACTATTTTGGGACAAGAAATTCCCTAACCAACTTAACCAATAAAAATGAAGCTTACACTTCTTCTAGTGAGTAGCCTGACGATAATGTCAGTGATCACGATATCTCCCGCTTTACCTCTGATGGCCTCAGAATTCTCTGATGTTGAGAATGGGGAATTCCTGGCGAAACTGGTTTTGACCATTCCTGCCCTGTTCATTGCTGTCTTTTCTCCAATCACCGGGCTACTAATCGACAAGCATGGAAGATTGAGACTTCTCTGGATATCACTTGGTTTGTATGCATTGTCCGGTTCCGCAGGTTACTTTCTGGACAATATCTACTATATTCTTCTATCTAGAGCTGTCTTAGGTATATCCGTTGGCATGTCAATGACGATAGCTATTACTTTGATTGCCGATTACTTCGAAGGGCCTGAAAGACAAAAATTTGTGGGAATCCAGGTAGCTTTTATGTCGATTGGTGGGATACTATTTATTAGCCTGGGGGGTGTTCTCGCTGATATTGGATGGAGATTTCCATTCCTTATCTATCTATTCTCACTTGTCGTGCTTCCCCTAAGTATTGTTTACCTCAAAGAACCGGTCGTAGTCGAGAAAACAAATAATAAGGGAGATAATATTAAAGCCCCTGGTATCATTTGGATGTTGTTTTTCAATACAATGTTCATGTGGATAATATTCTTTTTGATACCGGTTCAGATACCATTTCATCTGAAAGCCATTGGTGTTGAAAAAAATACATTAATAGGCATAGCTATTGCTACGAGTACATTCTTCTCCGCTATCTCATCCATTTCATACGCCAAATTGAAAGGCCGATTTAATTTCTATACCATTTTTTCGGTTGGTTATCTTTTAATGGCTGCCGGTTATGTCTGCATTTCAATTTCAAACAGTTATTTACTTGTCTTGATTGCCATGATGTTAGCGGGATTGGGGATGGGAATGATGATTCCCAATACCAATATGTGGGTGATGAAAATCGCACCGCCGGAGATCAGGGGTAAGGAAATAGGAAAATTGACCACTTTTTGGTTCTTCGGGCAGTTTGTTTCTCCAATAATATTGTTACCACTATCAGATTCCTTTTCCATATCCGGAACTTTTTCTATAGCCGCAGGCATATTGGTATTTCTTTCATTATTTTTCCTGATGATGAAATTCGCATTTGCCAGCACTCAAAAAGTGTCAGTCGAATAAATCAAATAGTTTAAAGTGAGACGCCCAATTGTAAACTAAAGATTATTTATTCGCTTTTCATGTCCACAAAACTTTTCATGAATAAACACTTAACCTTCTCGGAGTTAATAGCTTCCGGGGTTTACCATTGTGAGGATGGTACTACCCTAAATTTGCATGCACTTCCCCAGTTTGTCAGGGTGCTACTCACAACAAATGGTACGGTAACTAAAAGTTTAGAAGCTTTTTTTTGGGAAAGAATTCTGGAACAGAATATAGAACAGGGTTATATCCAACTCAAGGATGATGCCCCACTTATCAACCGAAAGGCCGGAGGGCGTGTGCTGGAAAGAAAAGTGCAATTGATTGGCAGAAAAAGTAATCGATGCTATGCATATGCCACCTCACTAATTACAACGGAGAAGCTTCCCGAAAAAGTGAAAATCAATCTGGAGCAAGGAAAATTGGGGATTGGAGAATTATTGCAGGAATGTGGTCTGGAAACCTACAGGGAAATAATCGAATTTGGGATAGAAAATGAAGACTGGGTTTGGAGAAAGTATCTTATTACCATGGATCATGAACCAATGATCTAGATAACGGAGAGTTTTCCTTTAGGGGTTTATCGCGAAAATTCCATAGGAGAAAATTCAAATTGATGGCCTAATACCTGGAATAATCTTCTTTAGGGCATAGTATATTCTGCCCTTTAATCCGGCCTTCACAATGTGATTATAGGTGCTGATGGGTAACTTACGAATTATCTCTTTCGCCAGCTTAACCTTTTTACCCGGCCCAACCAATCTGAATTGCGTAGCTTGGGTAGGCCCGTACATGAGATGTAACCATAATTTTGGCTGTAGGAAAAAATAGGAAAGTAGTGGTGGAAAACATCCAATAATCCTGGCCATGTCGTTCATGTACCGATGATAATCAACCAGGCTACGGATACGCTTTGCATTTTCTTCAAATTGTGTGTAATACACAGATTGGTCCTCCTGGGAAATACGTCTCATTTTACCAGGTTCAGGTAGCTTTGGTTCACCGGCTATCACAAGGGCCAAATAACGGGATTGCATTTCCATTATAGGAAACTGGCTACCAAATCCCGGCCTGGCCCACCCTATCCAACAGAGACTGTCGCCGTAATCCGGGTGGAACATATGTTTGTAAAGTGATCGCGGGTCACATTGTCTTAATTTCTCGGGCATGAATCCAATTTCATTTACGTAACCGGTACTAAATACGACCGCATCAACGTCTTTTAGCTGCTCGCCATCTGTTGTTTCCAGCCTTTTCCCTCCATCATTAACTCCGACGACATCCCCCACTACCTGGCAATCATGATACGCAATAGCCTTAGGTAGTGCCAGGGTTTTGGTGCCATAGATACCCCAGATACCGCGTTTTACACTGACCTTTTCATTCAGATCAGCAAGGGCATCAAATACGGGATCTTTCCGGGCCCTTTCAAGTTTTAAAACGAACTCGCTTAATGGTTCCCCGTATTCTCTCGGTAGGTCCCAGATCCCCCGATGAGTTGAGACATCTGCCGCGTGGCCACCACGTTTTCTCGGGACTATCCACCCTGTCGTCTCCCTGAGACTGACCCAGCATTTGTTGGCTACTTCAGATATTTCGTAGGCCACATCAGACCCGGATTCCCCTCCACCTACAACTAATACACTTTTACCCCTGTATGGCTCAGCATTTTTGTAATCCCTGGAATGAGAGAATTGAACATCTGTCAACATATTACTCCATTCCGGGTATCGGGGAATGTTATTATTCCCAACGGCCAAAACCAGGTGTTTACATTCCTGCGAATCACCACTGTCCAAAGAAATTCGCCAACCCCTCCCCTCGATCTGCTCTACATCGACCACAACCGAATTGAATCGAATAGCATTTAAAACTTGATAATGTTTGGCGTAGTGGGTCCAGTATTCAACGGCCTCGTCTTTCGTCCAGAAATTATGGCTCTTGCCCTCTCCCACCCAATAATCAGAGAACATGCTAAAAGTAACTGAAGACGTGAGTAAGAGGTTATCGTAGCTTTTAGCAAATACACCACCAAGCTTGTCGGATTGTTCCAGGCAAATGGTATCATCAAAGCCTTTTTCCAGTAGCTCCTTGGTCGCCACAAGTCCCCCCGGACCTGCACCTATGACAATGCAATTAACCATGTTGCTAATCTAACAGGTAGTTCATTAACAGTAAAGCGTGTCTTTTATTGATTTAAAGTCCAACTCACAGAAGGGAATAAAGATGACAGTACTATTAAAACGGGGTGCAATCCCGTCGTATTATCAACTCCTTAGAAACCTAAATCCCTTAGACTTGTATCATATGGCTTATGCCGCATACTTCTCAAGTATAGCAACATAGTGAACGATCATATTTGCGTATGAGTATTTGACCAGACATCGAAATCCAAGAGCAGGTACATTAAGGGAATTAGAATTGCAGAAAGATTGGAGTCTCAAGTATATTGATACCTCTTGGTTTCACCCTGCTTTTGTATGACCAACCTTCTTATATTTGGGTTTCGGTACGGTTTAAGCGTTCTACTATAATATTTACATACTAACATATAATATTGATGTTCAATCCTTTACAAAGCCGACCGAGGCTACTTTCCATTTCCAAGCATCCACATTTCCCTACCACGATCTATTGAGACCAAAATGAGCAAATTAGTAAGCTTTAGAAAAAAAATTGATGCCATAGACAATCAACTGATTCAACTCCTTAATCAGAGAATGGAGGTAGTTAAGGAAGTGGGCATTCTCAAGAGAAAGTCCAACACTACCATCTATAAACCTGATAGGGAAAAGGCAATCATCCAAAGATTAATAAAGCACAGCAAAGGCCTCCTAACTCCAACAGCCATTGAGGCTATATTTCTTGAGGTATTCGCGGTAAGTCGCAACCTGGAATTACCTGAGCGAATTGTCTATTTAGGCCCAGAAGGCAGTTTTACTCATCAAGCGGCTGAAAGTAGATATGGCGCAATGAGTGAATACCTCCCGGTTAATTCCATTAGCTCTGTCTTTGAGACGGTTTCTTCTGATCGGGCCAAATATGGGGTAGTTCCAATTGAGAATAATCAGGAAGGGGTAGTTGAAGAGACACTCGACTTGCTGGGGCAGGCCAACCTTAAGATTGTTTCTGAATTGTCTATTCCTATTCACTTCGCTTTCGCTACCAAGAAAGAAGAGGTGAAGTGCATAACAAAAATTTATTCCAAGGACATTGCCTTCAGACAATGCCGAAAATTTATTCAGGATCTTTACGGGAAGAAAGTTGAACTCATTCCGGTTAATTCAACTTCGACCGCTTGTCAGTTGGCCCTTGAGGAAGATAATGCAGCGGCCATCTGCTCTCATATAGCCGCAAAAGAAGTAGGTCTTCCTATATTATTTGAAAATATTGAAGACTCCGCAGACAATCATACACGCTTTCTCATCTTCGCCAAAGATGTCATCAATAACGTCAGTAATGATGATAAAACCTCCATTGTGGTTCGATTGTCTGACTCAGATAAGCCTGGCGCATTGGCACTTTTTCTACAGGAATTTCATAAAGCGAAGATCAATCTATCAAAAATTGAAAGCCGACCCGCAAAGAATGGTTCCGATTTTAAGTACGTGTTTTTTATTGATTTTGAAGCCCACATTGAGGACAAAAAAGTCAATAAGATTGTCAAAAAATATGGAGATGCCATCAAGTGGCTTGGCAGCTACCCGCGGACATGCTAAGCCTGATAGGTTATTATATTTGCTCAATAAATAAAATTAAAAATCAAATGCGCCTGGGAATTATTGCTATCCTCACAATTTTAGTCTACCCTGCAATAGCACAAGACAGCGTTTACTACAGCCTTGAATCGCCCTATAATGCTGTTTATACTCATCTTAACTATTTACAGGAAGATAATTACCACCCAGAAATAGCAGCCAGAGTATTTAACCAATCCGAGCAATCTGAAGAGAATGCCATCGAACATGCTATTGAACTGAAACAAATTTTAGACGGCGGTGGTCACTACATCTATATTGATGAGATTCCAAAAGAGCCGGATTATCTTGATTCCGTAAGCCGCAAAAAGCGTTACGTCCTGGTTGATGCTTATCCGAAGATTTATGTGGAAAAAATTGGGGATAAATGGTTGTACCCACAGAGAGTGGTCCATGAGATTGAGCGCATTCATAGTGAAATGTATGCCTACGGAACCGATAGACTACTTAATCTCCTTCCGAAAATGGGGACCAAAAGAATGTTAGGTCTCCACGTATGGCAACTGATTGGGATTTTAGTTTTAGCCTTCTTAAGCTTTTTCATCCATAAGATTTTTACCATCCTATTTGAGAGACTTCTCATCAATGTTTTGCATCGCTCTGGCTATCCTGATATTGCTGAAAATTACGTTCTCCCAGTAGCCCGGCCCTTAAGTATTTTCGTAATCGCAATGTTCCTGGTGATCCTGATTCCGGTTCTACAGTTACCGGCCTTCACCTCAAGATATATTATTCTCGGGCTTAAAGCCGCATTGCCTTTACTTGGAACGATTGTCGCCTACCAAATAGTGAATATTCTTTCCTATTACCTGACAAAACTGGCCCTAAAGACTGAAAGCACCCTCGACGATCAGTTGGTCCCACTTGTACGCAAAACACTCAAAGCATTTGTGGTCATAGTTGGCTCACTGGTTATCCTCGAAAATCTAAATGTGCCGATCATCCCACTCCTGACTGGCCTGTCTATTGGTGGTCTGGCATTTGCATTAGCCGCACAGGATACGATCAAGAATTTCTTTGGGTCATTGATGATATTCATTGATAAACCCTTTCAAATAGGGGATTGGATCACTTCAGATGATGTAGATGGAACAGTTGAAGAGGTTGGTTTCCGATCAACCCGTATCAGGTCTTTCAGAAATTCTGTCTACTATATACCAAATGGGAAATTGGCGGATAGAACAATTGATAACCATGGTTTAAGGCGATATCGTCGTTTCTTTTCTACTATAAGTCTAACCTATGATACACCTCCTGACGTGATCCAAACCTTTGTTGATGGTCTGGTTAGAATTGTTCAGGTACATCCAAATACAAGGAAAGACTTTCATCAGATCCATTTTAATGACATGGGGGAGTCCTCTTTAAATGTAATGTTTTACATCTTTTTTGAGGTTCCAGACTGGGGTGATGAACTTAGGGCCCGGCATGAGGTGCTGATGCAAATAGTCAGATTAGCAGATAAGTTGGGTGTAAACTTTGCATTTCCTACCCGCACTTTGCATATGGAGAATTTTCCGGGGAAACCATCTTTGAGCCCTGGCTATAAAAGCAAGGACGCGTTGAGACAGGATTTAAATGAATTTTTTGCGGATGAAAGTTAAATCATTCTCTCCAGGGTAAATTTCGCTCTAATATCTTCTTCTCCCCTTTGAAGTCGTATGAAAATCCTTTTCCCTGGCTTTGACCTTAATAACGCGTTGACATAGTTCAAACTTGTTCCCGAGCTTTCCTTACCATTAATTGATTTAATAATATCCCCTCTTTGGACTCCAGCCTCATGTGCGGGAGAACCTTCACGAACATATTTGACCATAATGAAATCGTAATTCACCCCAAAGCTCATAATTTCCATTCCAGAGAGGTCAAATTCAAATGTTCTCTCAAATTCGTCGCCCTTCTGCAGGTAAAGTGAATTGCCCTTATAGTCCATTACATAGTTAAAATGTGTTAGAATTTCGCCACCAATTGTGCCGTTTCGATCTCCGGAGCGTAAACCATATCCATAATGATCCTCATCAGGATAAAATGAAACGACATCCTTAAATTCAAACTTATCCAATCTGATTTGATCGATTCGACCTACCAATCCATATATTTCACCACCCAACCCTCTTCCCAGTACAGACTTTATGTGTTTTTCAGGAACTACCAATTTTTTGTTAGTCGCCGGATTTAAAAGAACCGCATGACTGGCTCCCGTATCAACCATCAATTTTACATTTTCCCGGGACCCACCACGTTGGTCAATTCTGGCGCTTAAGTAGGGTTTAGTCTTCTCAATTG
>JAJCYL010000057.1 GCA_029262955.1 Cytophagales bacterium
GACTTAGGATGAGGTATTTTTTATTATTACTACTAACTAGTTCAAATTTATTAAACGCCAAAGAATATGCGACAATAGAATCTAGTCAGGTTCACATTCGAATCTTTGGTCTAGACAAGGCCGAGATCAGTAGGCACCTTAAGGTAACCATTCACAAAGAGGAAGGATACAAATGGGCAATATTCCAGGACTATTACGATAAGTATAGAAAAATCAGAAGCTTAAGTTTAACTGTTTATGACAATAAGGGTAAAAAAGTTAAAAGGTTAAATAAACCCGATGCATTAGACTATGCATTTAATGAGAATAATACTACAGATGATATTAGACAATTATTCCTCGACCCAAAGTACAAACAATATCCTTTCAGCGTAGAAATTGATATTGAAATTGAACTGAAAGGTTTTTTGAACCTACCTACCTGGTTACCCCGATCAACTTTTGACTTAGCCGTGAAAAAAAGTGAACTAATCGTTGAGGTACCCGAAAGCTATAATTTAAGGACTTTTCAGGAATCAATCTCTGAGCCCAGTATAAAATTAGATCCGAAATCAGGCAGTAAAATACATAGGTGGATTGTAGAAAATCTTGAGCCCATTGGTAATGAAATGAACTACAAGACCTTTTTCGAAATACAACCTAAGGTACTCCTGGCTCCTGATAAGTTTGAGTTAGCCGGTTATGAAGGACAACTCCAAACATGGAAACAATTTGGAGATTGGTATTTGAATGTTAATAAAGATCGCAACGAACTCCTGGATGAAACCAAGAAGTATCTGGATGGTCTAAACAAGGAAAATCCCAAAGAACTGATTTATGACCTATATAAGTACATGCAAGATCGAACAAGATACGTTTCAATTCAATTGGGAATTGGAGGATATCAGTCACTCCCGGCCAAACTGGTTGATGAAAAAGGCTATGGAGATTGTAAGGCCCTTACTACCTACATGAAATCAATGCTTGAGTACAAGGGCATTGAATCAAACTATATTCTGGTAATGGCTGGTAATGATGTGCCAAATATCAAAAAAAGCTTTCCAAGCAATCAGTTCAATCACGTTTTTTTAGGCGTACCCGTTTCGTCAGATACTATTATGCTTGAATGTACCAGTCAATCAATGCCCCCAAATTACATTGGTACTTTCACTGACAACAGAAACGTTCTTTGGGTGGATAAGAATGACAGCAAAATTATAAGAACTCCAGTTTATGACGAAAACGACAACATCATTAAACAGGATGCAAATTTAAAAATTGATGAGGAAGGTAATGGAACAATGGATATTGTAGCCAAATACAGCGGAGTTTTCTATGATAACCTTCTCTATTATAAACATTTAACTAAAAAAGAAATAGAAAATTACAACTACAACCTGTTCAACTTTAGCGACTTTACCATATCTAACTTTAACCTCAAAGAATTCGAGGGCAAATCCGAATATCGTAGTGAGTTTGATCTCTTTATTAATAACGTCGCCAAAAATGCAGGAGACAAACTCTTGTTTTCTTCCAATATTTTACAATCCATTGATCAGTACATTGATGCTAATCGATTCACAAAGTTTTCTGAAGTTAAAAGAGGGTTTAGCCTAAAAGATCATGTTCAAGTTTCATTACCTGTGAAATTTTGGGTTCAACAATTACCCAAAGACCAACGCATCGAATCCAAATACGGGACGTACGAGATTCGTTTCGATTTTGATGGAGATATTATGACTATCAATCGGAGTCTAGTCATTAAATCAGGAAGGTATGAAAATGACTCTTTTGACCTATTTTTCAAATTTCTTCAGGCAATCAGGAAAGCAGATTCCAATAAATTGGTACTTGATTCCAAAACCTAATTTCTTTTACAAATTGCCTCTAAACTGGAAAGGAATTAGGAGAACAGTAGCCTTACCAGAAGTGAAGTCTCACTAGTTTTCGAACTACAACTTTTTTTAGCCCTATTATTTTTCCGGTAATATAGGCTTCTGTTCTTTAGGAATTGGAGATTGATATGGTTTACCACCGGTCTTCTTTTGAAAATAGACTTTTGCATCAGCCAACAGTTGTGCATCGGTAAATAGATCAACACCAGAGAGCACAAGTATTTTGGTCGCCACTTCGGCAGACCTGTAACCTGCTTTTGTACCATGACTCGCGCTAGTAGCCCAACTATGCCAGGGTACATTCTGAGGGGCGGTAGCCACACCAAATCCTGCTGTGGGTGTAATAAAACTTACCTCTGCCACATCTGTTGATCCACCATTTGGAGATAAATTCTCCCAATCCACTGGCATCAATTCGATAGCTGTCATATATCCCTGCTGCTCTTTTTCTGTCGATTTTTGGAGATCTCTGGCCCACTTTTGTTCTTCTTCGGTAAAAGTTGGAGGTCCCACCAGCTGCATGTTTTTTTGAATGGCTTCCAGCATTGGCTTATTCAAATTGTACTCGTGAACCCCAGTAATTAGGGTAACCTTGTGAGTTGTAGCGGTACTCATGGCCGCTCCCTCTGCGATTTTTAAGATACGATCGTAATACTTTTCCACATTGGCCCGACTGGTATCTCTTACGTAATACCAAACTTTGGCGTATTCAGGGACCACATTAGGCGCTTCACCTCCATTTGGAATGACATAATGTATACGTGTTGTTGGATAAATATGCTCTCGCATCAAATTGACACCATAATTCATCAGCTCCACTGCGTCCAGGGAGCTTCTGCCATTCCATGGGTCACCAGCACCATGGGCAGCCTGACCAAAGAACTCAATCTGGAAGTTATTCATGGCTATTGAAGCCTCGAAAGTTGCCTTGTTTTCCTGGCTGGGGTGCCATTCAATAGCAGCATCAAGGTCATCAAACAACCCGGCATTAGCCATGTAAACTTTGCCGACCAAAGTCTC
>JAJCYL010000058.1 GCA_029262955.1 Cytophagales bacterium
GCTCGCGGTCATGAAACAAATCCCTTTTAATCAACCGTATCTAAGTTCCAATGCCTTAAAATACATCAAGGAAGTTTTTAACAACAAGAAGGCTTCAGGTAATGGCCCGTATACAAGGATGTGTCATTCTTTCTTTGAACAGAGATATGGTTTTCAAAAATGCCTGTTAACTACTTCTTGCACGGATGCACTGGAAATGGCTGCTTTGCTTATCAATATCGAATCTGGTGACGAGGTGATCATGCCTTCTTATACTTTCGTATCTACTGCCAACCCGTTTCTTCTTAGAGGTGGTAAGATCCGATTTGCCGATAGCCTGCCCAACAACCCTAATGTCAATCCGGATAAAATAGAGCAGCTTATCACAAGTAAAACTAAAGCAATCGTCATAACACATTATGCAGGCATAGCCTGTGATATGAATAGAATTATGTTCTTGGCCGAGAGACACGACCTCTTTGTGATAGAGGACGCAGCCCAAGGAATTGACAGTTTTTACAAATCAAAACCATTGGGATCAATAGGTCATCTCGCTGCGATGTCCTTCCACGAAACTAAGAATATACAATGTGGTGAAGGAGGAATGCTAATAATCAATGACCCGGATCTAAATGAAAAAGCGGAAATCATTTGGGAAAAAGGGACGAACAGAGCCGCGTTTTTTCGGGGAGAAATTGAGAAATATGAGTGGGTAGATGTTGGTTCATCTTTTTTACCATCTGAGATTTTGGCTGCTATGCTTTATTCACAGCTGGAAGAAATAGATTCTATACAACAAAAGCGGGTTCAGATCTGGAACAGATATTACGATGCGCTGTCAAACATCAAAAATACTCATCAATTTTCCTTGCCAATAGTACCAAGTTATGCATCAACTAACGGACATCTTTTTTATCTAGTCCTGCGAACCTCTGATTGTCAGAAGAAAATGATTTCTTATCTGAATGAAAAAGGAATTAACTCAGTCTTTCATTATCAGTCGCTTCATAAAAGCAATTATTTCAGGAGATTGCATGATGAGAGAGACTTGCCTAATTCTGACAAGTATTCTGATTGCCTTGTGAGATTGCCTTTTTATTTTGAATTAGATAGAGCCAGCCAAGACTTCATCCTATCAACAATTGCATCTTTTTTTGACAGGTAGTTAGTAATTAGTATCGCAAGGCTACTATACATAATTGGATAAGCCTGGAGCAAATACCTGTTTTCAACATATCCCAAGGAAACAAAAAAAAGAAGGTTAGTTGCAGTAAACCCAAATAATAACAATTTTATCCTCAGATCAATTCGTTGAAAAAGTATTAGAAAGGTGGAAATAAACAGTGATAAATTTAGCAGGTACATCCAACCCTTTATCAATACTTGCCACCAGGTAAAGTTTCTATCTTCAGGGTTAAGAAATCCAAGCATCGATGAGAAGCTTTGAAATACAAACTCTTTAGCTAAATGCAAGGGTGTGATTAAATAATATTGAAGCGGATTATTAGACCGGTACAATGAGATAAGATGAGAAAATTTTTGCTTTACTGCATCCTCACATTCCGGTACTTCTTCACCTAGTTTCAATACCCTTATACCCCCGTAATGACTTTGTTTATACCTGCTGCAAAGTAGCTGTGTTCGCAAGGCATCTTTTAGTTCGTAAGGGCCATATCCTGCATATGCTATATCCGGCAACTCATTCACAAAATGGTTTATCCAGATTTCTGATTTTATATCATCCATTGCAGCTATTTCAATTTCTCTCGTCAGAAGTTCTGAAGAAGGATTATCCCAACATGACCACCATTTGCGAAAATAAGCATGTCCTTTGCCCATAATCATCGGGTCCTCATTATAAAACTTTTCAAAAAGGATTATTTCTCCATTTGAGACAATGTAGTTTCTAACCACCCATGGGCTCATTGCTCCCAAAAACCCAGTAAGCACCAGCAAACCATAACATATTCCCTTTTTTAGTTCAACTTTCTTTTTGATTATGTTGAAAAGTATGATCAAGCCGAATATTGGCAAAATGAGACCATCGACTGGTCGTATTAATACCGCGAGGCCGATGGATATTCCAGTAATAAAGAATAGTTTTCGGGATCTGCAATGCTCCGCTTTACAAAAAAAATAAAGACAAAAAATCAGAACTGCTGGATGAATGGCTTCTGTAATAGTGTAATAATTATATCCCGCTACAAAAGGCGAAAGAGCATACAAAAATCCCGTTGTTTTTGCTACAACGACATTCTGTGTTAGAAAAAATGCGGATTTCCCTAATAAAACAGTAGACAAGGCGAAAAGGAGTACTTGTGTAAATCTCACAAAAAAAAACGCATACTTTTCCCCAAACAAAAGCCGATGAATTCCAAAGAAAATGCTGTATCCAGGTGTTCGTCTAACCCGCATATATTCATTTTCGGGATCAAGTGTGTATCCGTAACCTCTTAGGAAATACTCTATCTGTGGCAAATACCAGTCATTGTCAATGCTCCAAATTGTATAATTTGAAACAAGGCTCTTAGCATTGATTTGAACGTTCTCTGGGTTGAGATTCTGTATATAACCTCTATTAATCTCATTTAAAATGAAAGAAAATACTATTGCGGTAAAGAAAATTAAATTATAGTTATTCGTGAATAGCCTTTTAGTCAGAAACATCATAAAAGTAATCTATATCTCTCAGAAGAGAGGTTTTGCATCCTCTCCACTTTTGATCAGCGAGAACTTAGTCTTATAGCGTAATATTCTCTTTTCTAAAAAATAGTAAGATAAACTTGCTATAAAAATAGTTAAAATGAAAGTTGATAAATATAAGTTTAAATCCGAATAAACATCAGCAGCTTCAAGCAATCTAACGGATAGAATAATAGCCACTGGGTGATACATATATATGCCGTATGAAATTCTGCCCAAGTAATCCATCACACTATTTTCTAACCTGACAATTGAGTTCTTGTTTGAGGATAGATTTAAAATAAGAATAGCAAATAGGCAGGCATAAAACTCAAAATGTATGTAGGTTACATATATACCTGTCAAAATCATTATAATTACAACCACCCAAACAATTCGCTGCAAAGCCTTGTTGTAAAGTATTTTTAATATCTCTGATTTTTTATAAAACAGAATCGCAGCCATTAATCCACCGAGTGCCATAGTATCGATGGCAAACATCCTCCAAAAATTATAGAGATTATAGCCATAAGGAATTTGCTCATGTACAATAATCAGTGCGAGTTTTACGGGATAATACAAGCCTATGATTATGAACATCATAATAAATACATTTTTACATTTCTTAATCAATAATGGCCAAATGAGGTAAAACTGTTCTTCTGTTCCAATTGACCAACTTTGCGAAGCATACGGGATGCTACCCAACGAAGCCAGCAAGAGGTTAGGTAGAAAAAAAGCAAATAGTAACACCTTAATTAAAATATTCTGTTGAATGGTTTCCAGGCTATGTCCCTGTAGTGTCAAGATGGGAATGTGGGGGAAAACGAACAACGACAACCCAATGATTAGAAAATACAACGGCCAAATTCGAAGTATCCGGCGGATATAAAAACCCTTTAGGTTTATACCGGATTGTCTTTCTACCAATAACAAATAAGTAATTAGGAATCCACTCAGAACGAAAAAAAGTACGACCCCTAGTTCTCCTATTATTCTAATTGAGGTGAGGTGCCATTGATTATTATACCCTATTATATTTTTAATTTGCTCAATATGATGGACAATAACTAATGCTGCCGCCAGAAATCGTAGCCCGTTTAAATTTGGGAAATAAACAGACGGAGTATTCGGTCTTGTCTCAATCGTGAGAATCTCATCCATTTCTAGTGCTGCTCAAATATCAAGAGTTGATAAATCCTCTGGTATTTTTCAACTCCTACTTGGATACTTAAATTCATTTTTGCAAACTCTCTTCCAAATTTGAGCTTCCACGGTCGGACAAAAATATTTTTCAAGACCTCATTGTAATGTTCCACGTCCATTGTCTCCACCAACCATCCTGCTCCTGAATTTTTAACAATAAAATCCGTGTCACCGACACCCGAATTACACACAAAAGGTATATTCATACTCATTATCTCTCCCTGTTTGGTGGGGGAAGAGGCTGATTTCGAGAAGGATGGCTTGATGAAAAAAATGGAGAGGTCTGACAGGTTTAAATAAGCGGGAACTTCGTCTCGTTCTACCCGTCTAACAATTATATTTCTCTCGGGTATGCCGTAGTCTATACCCACTTTGAGAATCCCTTGAGGGTCTTCAGCAGAAATGAATAAAAACTTGGCTTCAGGCTTCATTTCAAGCAAACAATAAAAAAATTGTAACATCTCATCTAGCAAATACCAGGTGCCAATGGAACCCAAATAACTCAAGACAAAGTCCTCTCTGTTAATGCCAAGCTCTTCTTTTAACTTATTTCTCTCCTCGGTCGAGATCTTATCAGGATCAAAATGATTAGTATCCACGCAGCAGGGGATAACTGTAATTGGAATAGGTTGACCTTTCACATTATCCCAAGAGTGAAGGATTTTTTTTGCCCGTTCTGTGAGACTAACCGAATGATCCGCTGATTCCAAAAGTTCCTTTTCCCGTCTTTTAAAGAATCGATAGATCCAATTATAGAGTGGATTACTCAAATTCCAAATACCACCTTCCACTCTTTCGTCAGCCCAAAAGCCTCGCATATCAAAGAGGAAGGGTGTCTTGTGTATTCTCTTGTAATGAGAACCAACCAGAGCAGTGAGGTAACTTCTGCAGTGAATAATCTCTGGTTGAAATTGCAACCTTAGTCTCTCGACCTTTTTTTTGAGTTTAAACAGATCATATATGGTTGACAAAACCGGAGGTGATTTAGTATAGCTCAAAGGCTCCCAATAGATTCCACAATTGATGAGTTCTGTTGATATTCTTATTTGAAGTCTTTTGAAATTTGCTTCCTTTTCAAAACTGACAATCACAATTTCATGCCCCTTTTGTTTTAGCTCTCTCAAATAAGGAATGACTTGTGACATCCCCAATGGATCCGTCATTCCATCATAAGACAAATAAAGAACTCTGGCCATCTACTAATCTAATTCTTTTGGCGAAACCATTGGTGAAGGATAGCCAAAGACCACAGGCGATTATAGAGATAATCCTTACCCTGGAAAAAAGCATTCTTTAAACGAATTACTTCATCGTATTTCACAATACCAGCCTTTTCAATAGTATCCTTATCCAAATTTTCCTCAAGCCAGGGGCGTAAATCTGTCTTCAACCACCTAACTAGGGGAACCGAAAAACCTTTCTTAGGACGATCAAAGAACTTTTCGGGCAAATACTCGAAGAGAACTTTTTGTAAAAGGTATTTTCTTGATTGTCCAAAAAGTTTAAGGTGTGGAGGAACATTCATTGCAAATTCTACCAGGCGATGATCTAAAAGAGGTACCCTATCTTCTAAACTAAACCGCATACTGGCTCTATCAACTTTAACCAACAAGTCATCTTTCAAATAATATTGTAAATCAAATAATGCCTGCCGTTCAGCCGGTGTTAAAGAGCGATCTAAATTCGGATCATTGTAACTGAAAGAATTTGACTTCTCAATTAACAGGTTTCTTAACTCTTTTTGTGAAAACAAATATTGTTCCTGTGAAAAAATATGTGACCGAACGTGGTCATCTTTAACTTGATCAAATAGGTGTGAGGCTCGTTGATTTCTATCATTTGATGTAAATCTCAAAAGGCCTCCAATGATTGGGCTAAGCATTTTAATAATTGGTCTTTCTAGTCGATTAGCCCAATCATACGCTCCATAACCATGGAATAATTCATCGCCCCCATCACCTGACAAAACCATTTTCACTTCTTGGCTGGCCATCTTGGAAATAACCATTGTAGGAATAGCGGAAGAATCAGCGAAAGGTTCATCCCAGGTATTGATTATGTCTACAACTAAAGCTAATGATTCTTCTTCAGTGACTACGAGTTCATGATGATCCGTATGTAAATAATCGGCTATATTTCTGGCAAATCCACTCTCGTCATACTTCTTATCTTCTAAGCCTACTGAGAATGTTTTTAGCTTTTCTCTTGATTGACCAGCCGCTATTGCTGTCACTAAACTGCTATCGACTCCTCCGCTAAGAAGAGTGCCAAATGGAACATCGCTGATTAATCGATAGCGAACGGAGGATTCGAGTAAATTCTTCAACCTATCACAAAGATCTTCTTCTGAGCCAAATGACACATCAAATTGGTCTTTAACGTCCCAATAACATTTATCCTGATAAGTTAAATCTTCATTAATACATCTCCATGTACTAGATGGAAACTTCTCTATCTGATGATATATGGTTAGAGGCTGCGGGATATATCCCAGATGAAGGTAATGGTGGATGGCCTCATGATTGAGAGTCAAATCTTTACTTATCTGAGGTTCTATTTGAAAAGTTTTAAGTTCTGATGACCAGGCAATTAAACCATTTTGGTGATACACAAAAAGAGGCTTGATACCTATACGATCTCTGAATAACCAAATCTTCTTCTCTACCTTATCATAAATTGAGAATGCAAACATGCCATTCAATTTATTAGCTACCTCCGGACCCCATAGCACAAAGCCCTCGAGAAGAACTTCCGTATCACTAGTAGTTTTAAAATTGATTGGCTTGCTCTCAAGAATCTCTTGTTTTAATTCCTGATAGTTGTAGATCTCTCCATTATAGCTTATCACATATCGATCACAATAAGAGTGAAAAGGCTGATTGGAGCGATGGTTAGTATCAATAACACTTAGTCTACGATGTCCAAAGCCAGCTTTGCCATCGTCACTGTGAAATAGTCCTTGCGCATCCGGTCCTCGGTGAGCTAATGAACTCGTCATACATTTTATATCTGGCCGATTTTCAGAAATGGTCATATATCCAGCAATCCCACACATTCAGTCCTGATTTGAGCTCTTTAATACAGCCACTTTATCCATCAGTTTCTTAAAAAAGATCATGGGTTTAAGGCGCAATGACTTCAAAAGATATAATGCTCCTTTTTGATAGTTCTTTTGATCACCCAAAAAGCTTGCCCCAAGAATCATCAAAAGATTCGCATAGCATTGTGCATAGTATTCTTTTGATTTGAATAACCCGTGATCCTTAGTTTTTTTAAAGGCAAAATGCATATCAATATCCATTCTATCAATATCCAGATGCATTTGACCGCTATGTTTCCGGTATTTAACTAGGGTCTCTGGAATTAGGCCAAAGCTGGTATGTGGAGCCATCCTAACCCACATCTCCCAATCAGCAGAAGTACTTAATTGAGGATCAAAATCCCCAACCAGATTAATCAATTCTTTCCTTATCACCACACTCGACGGACTATGGACCACCTTACCGGATAGTTCCAATAGGCTGTTTAATACAGATCCATTCTGACCTTTGGCTATTTCAATAGTGTCTCCGGATTCTGTAACAAATACTTCCTCCCACGAATGCACTAAAAGTATGTCATCATGTGACTGCAAATAATTGACTTTATTCTCAAGGTTATTGGGAAGAAATATGTCGTCAGCATCAAGGAATGAGATAATATCCCCTTTTGCTCGTTTGATCCCTTTATTCCTGGCAACGCTGACACCCTGATTCTCCTGGTAGAGGTAGAGAATTCGATCATCCTGTCCCACATATTTCTTTATCAAATCCGCAGAATTATCGGTAGAGCCATCATCAATTACAATCAGTTCCCATCTATAATACGATTGGGATAAAACAGATGATATGGTCTGGTCAATAAACTGCGCAGCGTTAAAACAAGGTATTATCACAGAGACAAGAGGTGTATTCACAATTTTTTGAAGTGTCAACCTTTGTAGAGTTTTTCTAATCTATTTATCATTAGTGGCAGGTTAAATCTTTCTTGGACGTCAAGAAAGCCTTGTTCCTTGCATTTATCGTTATACCCGTCCGAAATTATTCTGTTCATGGCATTTAATATACCCGTGGAATCCTGATAGTCCACAACTATAGCATTATACCCATCTCTAATGAACTCATTGGCAATACCTGATAATGAGAATATAACTGGTTTCTTCGCTGCAAGCGCCTCAACATAAGTCTGACCAAAAGCTTCCGAGTGATCATCAATTGGAACATGAATATAAAGATCAAATAGTTGGTATAATGCTGCCAAATCAGATTCGAATTCAATCAAAGTATAGCAAGAGCCTGGTAATTCCTTTAATAGCATCATTATTTCATCATAATAGTCACCTTTGGCGTTAGCCAACAGCATATGGGCCTTGGGATATTGCTTGATAAATTCTTTGAAGGCAGGAATGATGAATTGAATCCCCTTCCAATGTGTAAATCTGGCAATAACACCAACCATGGGATTAGCTCCTTTTGGAATAATGTGTGTTTTTCGCACCAATTCGAGTCGCTCATCCGAAACCTCGTGGAAATCTTCAATTGCGAAACCGTGAGGTATAAGATGAAGCTTCCTTTTATTAACTCTCTCCTTGAGCAAGACTTTCCTGACATTCTTTGATATGGCAATTATATCTGTTGCTAATGAGTTAATTAACCTGTCATATTTAACTGCACGTGGAAAATATTGATGATGTATAGTAGAATGGTGCCTGGTATAGATTCGTTTTTTTATGCCTACTATTCGAGCGGCGGCTAAACCAATCAAACTGGCATCAAATAAATGGGTATGTACCACGTCGATTTGTTCCTTAAGAATAATACGACAACAACTCCACAACGCCTTGACTATATCTTTCTTACCCCTGTATCTTATTTGATAAATGGCCAATCCTCGCCGTTTTAAAACTTCTGCCAATTGAGAATTCAAAGGATTCAAAAAAATATAAACCTGTTTGAATCCTCTATCTCCCAAGCCACTAGCAATCCATTCAAAGGACTTCGCGCTTTCCAGATTGGAAACAATAATAGCCAGATTGATCATTGGGATTAGCTATAAGCTGGCAGCTGTAATGACAAGGTCATATATTTTGTACCTAATCCCTCTTGGAAAAACGCTCAATATTTTAGTGTGATCCACGAAATAAGGCCACATCCGATTACGAAAAGGCTGTAAAAACAACCTTTTGAAAAAACTGAGCTGTTGGTTGAAACTTGAAGAATAATTGTACTTTAGACATAATCTCTTTCTTGATGCAGTATACTCCTTTTGTCGAGTAACAAATTTTTTCAAGCTTATGAAGTCATCATGCCAGGCTGTAAAAAGGGGTGAATAATGGACTTCAATATTAGATTTCAAAGCCCTAAGTGCCAAGTCGTAGTCCTCACAATCGGTAAGTGATTTATCAAAACCTCCCAATCTCCAGAAGACTTCTGCCGACATTGAGCAATGGGCTGCCGTAAAAAATAAATTCTTATTACTCAAAGACCCCTGAGGGATTTGTTTCAACCACTTTTGACTCAAATGTGCTTTATAAAACTGGATGTCAGTTTTCATTAATGCGGTATCTTCCAATTGTCTACCGGTTAACAGGCAATCTTTATTAATTTGGTGATAGGCCATATGCTTTTCTATACAATCTGGCTCAGGACGCATATCGTCGTCGAAAAAAACCAAGAGCTCGCCCATGGCAGCTTTAGCCCCACGGTTCCTGGCTACTGCTCTCCCCCCATTGGGATGATTAATGACTTGAAAATCTTTAAAATGAGGTTTGGCAGAAATTACAACATCCTCCGTATTGTCAGTTGAACCATCAATAGAAATTATTAACTGGAAATTTTTCTCAGTTTGATTTTCCAATGACTTTAATGTATTCATTATCCGATCCGAGCCATTATAAGTAGGAATAATGACACTAATTTTCATTATTCAACAAACTTCTCGATATACGTCGAGGGTTTTTAAGGCAGTCTTCTCCCAAGAATAAGCATTGGCTCTTTCAAGACCAGTCCGAATCAATTTGTTACTCAACGTCTGGTCGTACAGAATACTCTTAACGACTTTCAATATAGATTTACTGTCTTTTGGATCAAAATACATACCAGCATCTCCGGCAACTTCTGGCAAAGCACTCGTGTTACTCAAAACTACAGGACATCCACATTGAAATGCCTCAATGATTGGTATTCCAAAACCTTCATAAAGAGAAGGGTAAGCCAACATACTAGCAGATTGATATACTCCTGATAGATCGCCTTCACTACAGAATCGAAATAAAATTTTATTTACCAATCCCAAATCACGAAAATAGGAACTTTCTTTGAGATTAAATGGAGACCCAAGGCAAACTACCTTCAGGCTTTCATCACCAATAAGGAGTTCTTTAATCGCTTGAATAAAAAAATAGAAATTCTTGTAATGAACCCTCTTACCTACGTACAAAATGAACTTATCTGGTAAATCCATTACTTCAGCGATTCTCTTTCGTTCCTTCTCTGTTTTTTTTTTAGTAGATATCCCATGATAGATAACATGAATTTTATCTTGAGGCACTTTGTAGAACTTTACTAAATCACATTTGGTTGCTTCTGATACAGCTATCAATTTCTGAGCTTTCTTATAAAGAACCTCCTTTATTTTATACTGATAATTGGAGTAAACATGAAAAGTGTATTCCGGAAAAATTTCTTCTATTAGATCATGAACAGTTAGGACAAATGGTTTTTTATTTAAATAGTCAAGGTAATATGGAGATATGTCTGTTGGGTGAAAAATATCGTAACTGCCATCAGACAGCACGGATTCTGCCATCCTTCTATTTTCACTAACTTTTGATATGTATTTGTTTAAATACTGAAAAAGAAACCATTTTCCTTTAAAATCTAAACCAAAACAAAAATCATCGTAGAATTCTGAACCCCCTTTTAAAGTAATATTCTCTAACTTAGAAATATATTCATTAGAACTGTAACGTAGTGGTAATAACCATTCATAGTCTGGTTGGGCATTAAGCTTGCTAATGATTTCATAGAAATATTTTGATATGCCTCCATATTTTTGGTTTTCAAAAATTAGGTGATCATATAAAACTTTCATTTTTGCATCTAAAATTATTTCCTCTTTAAAAGACAGAAATACCCAACAGATTGACTTGGTATTTCTAAATGGTAATTTTTTTTATTTCTCTCATGAAATTCATCAACAGCAGTCTTAGATCCACTTGAGAAGAAATCATAATCATCTACTATAATCATTCCTCCCTTAGAGATGACACCATCTAAGAAATTTAAAGCAATCGATATGGGCTTATAAAAATCAAAATCAATATAGGCAAATGAAACAGTATTCGGAATCTTTTCTGAAATGATAGTCTTTTCAATAAAGCCAGGTTTTATTTCCACCCTAGACTGATCAAAAGAAATTTTGTTTAGTTGTTTAATTACTGAGTCAACTTTGTGAGCCATTGTGCCTTTGTAAGCTTCCATTGATCCCAATTTGAAAATGTCATCTTTCAAAAGGTCCTTTTCTGTTGGACTCGGCAAACCTTCAAAAGAATCAAATAGCCAAACTTTTTTATCAGAATTTCGAATAGAATGAGCCATCAAGGCCGAGGTATAGCCCTGAGCAACTCCAAATTCACAAATATCTCCCTCCAATGAAATAGTGCTGTGAATGCTATTTATTATGTAGAACGCCTCACTCACTTGAGTCCCATCCAATTGTTGTATTAGCTCTGCGGTTTTTTTATCAATCTCTGGTAAATCTTTAAGAAATACGCTTTTGCAAACGCCATAACATTCTTCAATTAGCTCTAGGTGCTTTTCTTTAAAAATATTAGTGTTATTATAACGCTCTATTCTATAACCAATTATGAAAAGCAACCTTTTTAATAATTCTTTCACTTAATTATTAATTTTTTTCATATGCCTTATACTTTGAAATAAAGATTTCAGGCGAGCTATATTTCTATTGTTTTTAATAAACAAATCAAAATTAGAATAAGGAGTTTTTATTCTAAAATTACTAATGAATTCATCGATAGATTTACCATCAAGATATCCAATAGAAGGCCATCCATTTGGAATGGCGAAATGAAAATTCTTAACATATTTATAGTTGTGTTGATCAAGAGAATTCCACAATTTAACGAAACTTTCCTGACGTTTTTTTTCTTTTAATTCCTCTGTTGAATGCCCCCAATTCGCTAACTTAAACCTAAGTTCGTGCTCGCTTCTTACCCAAGTTTCATGTATCACGTAATAAGGAGAAGTTATGCTAAAATGACCATTATTCCTAGCCCGTTCATATTTTGGGCAAGTTGTAGCAAATGGTAAAGCACTGGGTCGCTTATCAATGTAGTCCACGAATAAATATCCATCTTCTAACTTCTTTATCAAATCAAACATCATAACGTTTACGTTTACTGGAGTCTGATTTTTATTGGGCCGAGATCTTATTTTCAATAAATATTCACAAAAACCCTTAAAGTCAGTAAAATATTCATCGACATCAATCTGGATATGCCAACCATCATCAGCCCCCATCCTTTCAGCAATTAAAGTCCGGTGTCGGTTGCAATTTTCTCTCGCATTCAAATCGCTTAAGGAGAAATCGTCTTCATAGACATCAATTTTGTTATCGGTGTCTATTTTTTTAACAAAAGTATAGAATTTTTCGTCTTCAAATGAGAATGGATTATTCGACCAGGAATGTCGATCCTTATCTAAGGCCAAACAAATAATATCCGAATTATCGTAAACCCTATGTAATGAATTCTTAAGGAATTCCCAATCATAAGCTACACAAAAACCTACCTTGATTAAAGCCGACATAAATTTTACTTCCCTACAAAAGTAGGTCCTTCTTTCATAGTAAACGACCTGTGGTTGATAGCCTTTGAAAAACGGCTCATTAAAAAAAGGACCAATATAAAATGCTGTTTAACTAAGGATGGCTTCCATTGCATCATCATCTTAAATATCTCCTTTGTGTGTTTTCTTAGGATATAAAAAAAAGTGCGAAACGGTCTTCCAGCCGGGTCTTTCATTTGAGCCAAATAATTTAGCATTAGAGTTCTAAATATTATTCCAGCACTGGGGGCTTCCCTTTTCATACGGTCATGATAGATTTTACTAAATGGGTCCACTCCAATTTTCAATCCATGAAAATGCACCCGGTTAACATAATCATTGTCTTCTCCATAATGAATAAATATTGGATCAAATCCCCCGACTTTTGAGATAGTATTCATTGGAATAAGCCACGCCGCAGCATTTACAAATGACACTTCATAAATAGCTTGAGAAAACTTGTTTTTGCTAATATCTTCAGAAAGCGCTGTGACGTTTGTAATGTGCTCAGCAAATGCAGAATCCAGGCAATTCCCTTTTCCATTGAAATGCAAAGGGCTTAAAATACCGAAATCTTTCTTGGATTTTCGAACAAGATTTCCTATGGTATCTTTTTCGACCCAGGCGTCCTGGTTCAGTAGAAATACGAAATCATATTTTTCCTGTAATCCCTTTCTGAGACCTAGGTTATTTGCAGCTCCGAAGCCAAGATTCTTCTGATTTCTGATTATTTCAATATCCTCAAAGTCCGAAAGCAGCACAACTGTATTATCGTTAGAAGCATTATCCACCACCAAAACGTCCGTAGGTAATTCCGAATTTAAAAGACTTCCAATGCATTTATTGATCCAATGCTCACCATTGTATGTAGCAATCACTGTAAGGATTCTACACATACCCTTCATTTAACAATAGCATTGTTGGTTGCTATTGAGTTGAGCTTCGACCAAATATTCTCTGCTTTTTTTTTAAGTTTATTGGGTAGTTGAATCTTCATATACGTTTTCCCCTTAAGATCTTGTTCATAAACTGAACTAATGGGATAATCCGATAGTTTGAAACCTGAGCCGGAGATTAAACCCTTAAGTGCCATGGCAGAATGTTCAACTAACTGGTCGTCGGGAATTACAATGTATTGACTTTTTTCGAGATGGCTTATATATTCCAATAACCGCTCATTGTAATTACACCATGAAACAAGGTAATCTTTTATTAGATCAGCTTCTTTAAACTTAAACCGGAAACGGTATAAATTTTTATAAGGAAACTTCAGTTTTTGGCGGACTGAATGGAATTCCCTATTTAATAGGGAGCCAACAACTTCACGGTAATGGCGGTAAACAACAAGGTAACAGGCTTCAGGCAGAAGTTCATGGTACATGTCTAAAAAGAGGCAGGTACGTGGTTCTTTCCAGCCCCATTGCCCGTGTAAATTGGATTTTAAGTTGATAATAGATACTGCCTTGGCCCTGTGGTAGTCGGTATAAATAATCTTTTTATTACTGACATTAAGGTAGTCAACCCCATTGTCCATCAGTATTTCTTTATGAAAATCCAAAAAGTCAAGGTCCTCAAAATGCCCCCTATTATTGCTAGGATCAGCTCTCAGTAACCTGTCCCCGATATTGAGACCGCATTTTTGGAGCCACTCGGCAGTGAGAGATGTCCCAGAC
>JAJCYL010000059.1 GCA_029262955.1 Cytophagales bacterium
ATGCTGTTAAATTGCAATTATGCTTCCAGCATTAGCCACTTGCTCAAACCTTCAAATCCGATTTTAATTTTTTATTTCCGCCCCGCAGTCCTTTTCCGCCTCACAGATCACGCCTTACAGCAATGACTGTCAACAATTAGGTAAACAAACAAAGGTTTGTTTATATGCCTTTTTATATGATGTAAATATATATAATAGAAAATATTAGCTAATAACTGTCTCCAAATTCAAACCGTGTTCGAGATCTCTCCCAGACAGCCTTGTCAGTTCTTCAGCACACGCTGCCGATATACTTTATCACCCAATCGGATAACCACTAAATAGATTCCGGGAATAAGTCTATTGGTGTCGATGGATAGCTTTCCGGCATGACCTTTTGAAGCCTGCTTCACCAAATGTATTTTTCCTGAGGTGTCCCATAATTCCAGGGTAAATCCCGCATGGCCATTGATGCCATTGATTGAAAGCTTATCTGAGAAAGGCACAGGGAAAGCACTGATCTGTTCAAGGTCAATGGTATTTTCCACTCCGGTGACCAGCAGAGGATCAGAAGTATCGAAGCACTCACCAACCAGGAGTCGAACCGTGAAATCACCGGTTCTTAATGGTCGCACCAGTGGATAATTGGCTGCAGTAGCCCCTTCAATAGCTACTCCCTGCTTGAACCATTGGTAGCTGTCAGCGCCTGCAGGAGCCATTAGAATATCAGCTTCAATGGTCACAATGGGGGTAGGTACCGTAATCACAGTGAGTGTAACCTCTGCGCTGTTGGTGTCAAGGGCATTGTCACCGGAGATGACACAGCGATATTTATAGCCAGACATTCCGGCAGCAACCGCTGATATAATGAGGGTAGGAGACAGTGCTCCCAGGTAGAGTTTATCACTCACCAGATTGGCATAACCATTGCCAGCATCCTCCTGCCATTGGTAAGTCAGCCCCGATGTACCGCTCGCCACTACCCTGAGCTCAGCAGTTCCTCCTTTACAGACTACTTGATTATTAGGTTGTTCATCGATGCTGATGGTTGTCAAACTGGAAACGGATAGTGTTGCGAAAGCAGATGTGACGTCCGAAGCAAAGGCACCAGATACCACACACCGATAGAGGAAACCTGACAGAGCGGTAGTTGGAGTCGAAATGGTCAACATGGCGCTATTTGTTCCGGTGTAGACCCCGCCATCCGAGAGGTTGGTAAAGCCGCTACCGGTGTTTTCCTGCCATTGATAATTGAGCGGAATGGTAGCACTGGCCGAAATAGAAAAAATAGCATCATCAATTTCCACTATGGCTATGTCCTCAGGTTGTGTATTAATGGTAATGACAGGGAAGGCAGTATTCTCAAACCACATCAGTTTACTTCCTTCCTGGCCGCTGGCTAAAATGTCCAGGTCACCATCATGGTCAACATCGACAGCATAAGTATTGGTAAGATCAGTTGAAGTGGTGGGGTACTGTTGTGTGGTGAAATTTCCGGTTCCGTCATTGGAAAATACAAAGACGAAGTTATCTCCATCGGCTACCTGTTCACCTACTCCGATTACATCGTTGTCACCATCACCATCCATATCGGCGGCATAGATGTCCTGGCAAATGATGGTTGATGCATTGATTATCTGCTCTGTAAAGCCTTCATTGCCGTCGTTGAGGTACCATGCCACACCTGACGCACCCGTCGCCACCAAATCAACTGAACCATTGTTATTGAGGTCGGCTGGATACACCTGTAGGATTGGCGCAGAAATAGTGGTATTAATGACGTGTTCGTTGGAGAACATTTCAAAACCATCATTCTCATACCAGGCTATCTTTTGTTCTGTAGCTGACCACGAAATAACGTCGTTGTCACCATCCTTATCCAGGTCCATGGCATAGACACCATTGGGCTTATCTAATGTTGTTGGGAGTTGTAATGTTCCAAACCCTTCAATTTCGGGGATAATAATAAAGACCTGGTTGATCGGAGTAGGGTCCTCATAAGCAGAAGCCGAAACGAAATTTATCATCCCATCACCATTAATATCGATGGCCATTAACTCAGGAATACCGGAACCAACACCGGTGTCCTTTATAGTTCCAAAGGAATTGAACACCGCTCCATTGTGATCATACAGTTTCAATTTGCCGCCGTAAGTAGCTAAAATGTCCAGGTCCCCATCTCTATTCCAGTCTACCGCCGTAACACTCGTGGCTTCATCAGTGGGTGCATCTATTTGGTTTTTGGTAAAGTTTTGGGAACCATCGTTTTCGTGTAACACCAATTCTGAACCGGTGCCATCACTTATGGTCAACAAGTCTGTGTCATTGTCCGAGTCGAAATCAGCGGCAAAGACGTAGGCAATATTGCTTGTTTCTGTGTCATCCAGGACTATTCTCTCTTCAAAATAGGCGGGCGACTCCAATGAAAGTGAGGAGGCAACCGTAAATTGAAAACTATAATCACCATTGGTTAAGGATACGCCTTCTTCTGAGAACAATTTCCTGGTCATTGTCACCCGGATGATTTCGCCCGCCTGTAGGTTGTTGTTGGGATTGAAGGTTAAGGTTGCAGTACCGCCACCAGACCAGGTGCCGTCTATGACACCTGAATTTTCACCGCTAATAATTACAGTATTTGCATTGGCACTGAAGGCAGCTACAGTTTGGTCAAAAGTGATACTGATATTACCATCGGGCAAGGCATTCATGGTATGTGCCGAAGGCAAGCTGTTCACAAAATTGAAAGGCACCGGGGTGGTATTTTTAAACCAGGTAAGCTTGTTATCGAAGGCTGACGCGGAAAGTACATCCAGGTCACCATCATTGTCCATATCAGCTGTGTAAACTGCCCGAGCCAGATCAGCACAATTGGTAATAATCCTTTCCGTAAACATCTCATTGCCGTCATTTTCAAAATACACCACCTCATCATCTAATTCCTTGGTAGCCAGGATATCCATGTCCCCATCTCCATCCACATCTGCCGCATGTACATCTGTTGGTTGGTTAACTTCCGGCATAAGCTCTATTTCTGTAAATATCTCATTCCCCTCATTTCTATACCAGGCCAAAAAATCCAGTGATCCGGAACTTAAGATGTCGACGTCACCATCGTCGTCCAGATCCGTGGCGTAGCTCCCTGATAAGAACTTTTCTGTGTTGAGTATGTGTTCTTCAAAACTCTGGGTGCCATCGTTTTCATACCAGGCTAGTTTGTTATAATCCGGGGGATTAAAAGTATTTCGGGATGAAGCAATTATGTCCAGCAGTCCATCGCCATTCACGTCAATAATATAGGCATTGGAAGGATTAGCCCCAGGAATGACAATTTTATTGAAATCTCCATTATCGTTTCGGTACCACGCCAATTCTCCAAGCGTGCTTTGACTCCATGCAGTGGTAATAATGTCTATATCCCCATCTGCATCCAGATCTGCGGTATAGACATTGGAGATCAGATTGGCGGTTTGACTAATAATATTTTCTTGAAATAACTCCGATCCATTGTTTTCATACCAGGCCAGAAAATCATCACTAGATGAAACGGTAAGGAAATCCATATCTCCGTCGTTGTCAAGATCATTGCCATGCATGGCACCGGCAAATGCTGCGCTGGTCATAATAATATGTTCAGGAAATTCCGCCGTGCCGACATTCTCATACCAGGCGATATTTCCATCTCCAATGTAACCAAAGGCATCCATGTCGCCGTCGCCGTCCACGTCGGCGGCTGAGATTTTCTGGGCGAAGTTGGCGCTCGTAGTAAAAGGGTTTTGTTCCCCGTAGAAAGCCGGCGTTGATGGCGATACTGCGACAATTGAGGTGAATTGAAAGCTGAAGGATGCACTCAGAGGAGCCATGGAGGTGCTCTTTATGCCCTCATTAATTGCAACTTGTATTATTTCACCAGCTTTAAAATCATTATCCGGATTGAAAGTGATGGTTGTCGATCCACCACCACTAAAGACACCGGTCAGAATGCCAGTTTGTTCCCCTCTGACAATAATATTCGAATTAAGAGTCGATGCATCAATGTCTTCATCAAAGGTCATGACAATGCTGGAATTTAAGGGGACATGATTGCTATTAATTGGAGGATTGAACATTCCGGGATCGACGTCAAAAGGAGGAGGGGTTACTGTCACTGTTGCTGAATTACTGGCTGTATTACCGCATGGATTGGTGACAAGACAATGGTATTGTCCTGAATCGGTGATAGCAACTCCGGTTATGGAGAAACTATTGGATTCCGCTCCAGGTATATCAGCGCCATCTTTTTGCCATTGATAACTCAGGGGTGCACCACCGGTAGCAGAAACACTTAGTAACAAATCTTCACCCTCTATCAGTGTGGTTGATACCGGGTGTAGGGTAATTTGGGGTTCTTCACAGGGTGGAGGAATGGAAGTGTTTAATAAAATGGAGAGCGCATCGAAAGTTGTGTTGTTAACCAATGTGGCAATGTCATCTTTACCATCTTTGTTGAAATCAGAGATAGCTAATCTGTATCCACCAGCTCTAGATCGTCCGAAAGACCATTGAGTGTTGAAATTACCGTTTCCGTCTCCATTATAGATGCTAATGGTACCGCCAGAAGATAAAACAGGAGAGTCTCTACTTACTAGGAGATCGA
>JAJCYL010000060.1 GCA_029262955.1 Cytophagales bacterium
GGTAGTACCAGTCTCGGCAATGGTCAGCGACTGACCATCATCAATAGACAGAGTTCTTGAGGCAGCGATTGCGCCACCGATACTTACCAATTGGTTAGGGGAAGTTCCATCAAAAGTGATACCGTCACCTGCATCGAGATCGTTTGCATCGATGGCATCAGCAATAGCCTGCGCTGTAGCCAGGTTAGTATCCGATGTGCCGAGTGTAGCGGCAGCATCAACAATACCGGTTACGTTAGGGCCTGTGCCGAACTGTAAACCGTTTGCGCCATCGAGAGTGGTTGTACCAGTTACACCAAGTGTACCGCCTACGGTAGCATTGTTAGTAACTGAAGCACTTTCAAGTGTAGCTAATCCCCCTGTAGATAGGGTAGTTGTTACCGCAGCATCGTTAAGAGTTGCTGTACTTGAGGTTGAGAGAGTCGTTGTACCCACATTACCAGTATTAGTGATGCCTGCTGTTGTAGTGGCACCTGCAACCCCCAATGTTGTAGTAACTGAGGCACTATTTAATGTGGCAAGCCCACCGGTTGAAAGTGTGGTAGTTACAGCCGCATCATTAAGAGTCGCTGTACTGGAGGTTGAAAGAGTCGTTGTACCCACATTTCCCGTATTGGTGATTCCAGTAGTAGTAGTAGCCCCATCAACGTTAAGAGTTTCATTAAAGTCGGCATCTGCATTGACGATAAGGTTATCTGTATTATCAGTGCCGATTGTGACATCTCCTGAAGGAACAATACTCAAAGCGATAGCACCTCCATCATCATTAATATCCAGGTTGGTACCAGTTCTTACCCCGATATCGGTGGCTTCGACAAGATCACCGCCAAGTTGAATAGTACCTCCATCATTTACTAAGCCATTATTGACATTACCAGCTAAGCCATCGACATATGACTTGGTAGCCGCATCCTGAGCGGCCATCGGGTCAGCAACCCCTGTTAATTTATTTCCACCCAAAGCCACATCAGCTGCTGCAGCACCAAATCCGCTTAGAGGAATTGCGGTTTTGTTAAGATCAGCATCTGCAATCGTGGCATCCAGTATTTGCGTTGTAGTAACGGCACCGGTACTAATGTCACCGGCCAGGATGGTAGCATCGAGAATTCCAGTAGAAGTAACTGCCCCAGTACTAATATCTCCGGCTAGAATAGTTGCATCCAGGATTTCAGTGGTAGTCACTGCCCCTATATTAATATCAGCAGCGAGAATAGTGTTATCGAGTATTCCAGTAGAAGTAACGGCACCGGAACCAATATCTCCCGCTTGAACCTCTCCATCGATGATTTTACTTGTCGTGATGGAGTTATCAACCAATACTGAGGTTCCGGTAGGTCCTATATTGACGGCCCCTACTATTGGAAAACTGGCCAAAGTAGTACCTGTTCCAATTAACATTGTTCCAAGTGTTTTAGCATCAACTGGGGCGGCTATGTTTGACGCGTTACCAACTAATATATTACCTTGAGCCAGGGAATTATCCGTAAAGCTGGTTCTATCTTCAAATATAATAGTCCCCTCATCATCTGTTCTAACTACTTTGTCAGGACCTGGCTGAGCCCATTGGGGGACAAATCTATCCGTTCCATTAATATCAACAGGCCCGATATTAGCGACTATAATACCTTTATCTTTGCCAAGTAAAATTGGAGTTGCTTCAGGTCCTTCAATTTTGACTGGTTGGATTGTAGCATCGGCAATGTCATTGTTAGTTATGGCGTCGTCAAGAATTTTAGCACTTGTGATTGCACCATCTGCAATATCTATTTCTGCAACCGTACCATCTAATATTTTAGCACTTGTGACTGCATCATTGGCCAAATCTGCTTCAATAATCGTCCCGTCAATTATTTCACCTGTACTTATCGTTACGGGTATTTGGGATATAGCCGTAATTTGACCCCCAGCATTTACTGTTACCTGGAGAACCTGGTTAGCTGTACCAAAATTTCCAGCAGTAATGCCTGTTGGCGCCAACTTTTCAGCTCCTATAATGGCATCTGTAATCATTTGATTGGTTATAACCCCATCTTTAATGGTTAGTGTTGGGAATGACCCCTGAAGATCTCCATCAACTAACGTCTGAGAGATTATACCCAGGCCACCACGCCATCCTGTTTCATTCCAGAAGAAGAATTGTCTTTGATCTATGTCAAAAACAATCAATCCGGTGGATGCGGCATCCAATGCCATGGCGTTCCTTTGATCGGTGGTTAATTGCGGAATGAGTAGACCCTGATTGCTATTTGGTGATACCAAATGCAAAACAGCATTAGGGTTTACCTGGTCACTTAGTACATTAATGCCCACCGAATTATTCTGGCCAAAAGCCCTGATACTGAGGAGCATAAAAATCCCAACGGCTAACTTGAGTTTTATAGATTTCATAAGAGTCATTTCTTATTACAAAGCAATAATTAAAGTAGTTAGAGTTATATATCTCATAATCACTTATCTAATGATTGAGATCATGAAATCAACAACTCGGTAATATAGTCTATTTGTCTCTAAATTGATCGACTGAATTGCATGAATATTTACACAGCTCGGTGCGAAAATTTCAGACAGACAGCAGGAGGAAAACATGAATGGAAACTAAGCTTCTAAAGTAGGATAAAAATAATACTAAAGGAAGTTTAAATAGTAATTATTACAGGTGTACCATTTTTTTTAATTGAAGAGTTTTAGGGAGGTGATCAGGTATAAGTCTTGCCTCAGTTGCTGATTAATGTCTATTTTCATAAGTGCCTGAT
>JAJCYL010000061.1 GCA_029262955.1 Cytophagales bacterium
CATTGGAGATAATTTATCAAAACCAACATTTCTGTAATCAAAATTGGGTTGTTTCTTTTGAAGGAGGCTACCCACATCTCCGAGAAAAGCCCAACCATCGTCATCTGCCAAATCTGAAATTGTTGTGGAAATTAATTGGACCACTCCCGGGGTGATTTTGTCAACATTCTCCCTTTCAGTCACTGCCTCCTCACTGGATTCTTCCTCCACCACCTTCGATCTATTTTTAAGAATCTCAATGTAGATGAATTTGTCACAGGCAACGATAAATGGATTTGGTGTCTTTTTTTCACCAATACCAAAGACTTGCATTCCAGCTTCCCGCAATCGAGTGGCCAATCGTGTGAAATCACTGTCACTCGAAACCAGACAAAATCCCTTGACTTTTTCTGAATAGAGAATATCCATGGCGTCGATAATCATAGCAGAATCAGTGGCATTCTTTCCGGTTGTATAGCCGTACTGCTGAATGGGTGTGATAGCATTTTCCAAAAGAATGTTCTTCCATTTGGATAGATTCGGTTTAGTCCAATCTCCATAAATTCTCTTAATAGTGGGATTACCATATTTGGCAATTTCTTCCATCATTTCCTTCACATAAGCCGAGGGAATGTTATCACCATCAATTAGTACTGCAAGATTTAGATCCATTGAAATCTCTTTGGCTTGAAGTTACGAACTTCTGCTGGTTCAATAATGATGAGTAGTGACAATCTTATGACCGGGAAGGCTGTACATTTGCGATATGTCCATCGCTGTAATAGCCCCAGGTAGAGATCGATCTAAATGGATTGCGTATTTCGAAAGAGCTGACCCATCCATTAATGTAGAGATTTGGCCGGATATTCAGGAACCTGAAAAAGTGCAATGTGCATTGGTCTGGAAGCACCCCATTGGAGAACTTCTAAAATATCCGAATTTAAAATTCATTGCCTGTATGGGTGCAGGGGTAGATCATATCATACAGGACCCGAAATTGCCGAAAGGAGTGCCCATTACTAAGGTGGTTGATGATCAGCTCAGCAAGGACATGAGTATTTATGTGATTCAGGGGATACTAAACAATCAGCGGCGGTTTGTTGATCATTTGCATGCCCGTGAAAGGGGTGAGTGGCTGAATAGTCACAGATATCCGGAGAAAATGAATATCGGTATTCTGGGATTGGGTGTTTTGGGACAAGATGTAGCCAGTAAGTTGGTGACATTAGGTTTTGATGCATTTGGTTTCAGTCAAACTAAGAAAGAAGTTATTGGGGTTTCCTGTTTCTGGGGTAAAGATCAGATGGCCGAATTTCTGAACTCCATTAATGTCCTTGTTTGTATGCTTCCCCTGGTTGATCAAACCAGAGGATTCTTGAATAAAGACTTATTTGCTCGATTAAATAAGGGTACTTACCTGATTAATGTAGCAAGAGGTGAGCACCTTGTAGATGAAGACCTGATCGCTGCCATTGATGAAGGTCAGATTTCGGGAGCACTACTCGACGTGTTTCATGAGGAGCCCCTTCCAAAAGATCATCCTTTTTGGAGTAGGGAGGAAATCATGATCACCCCTCATAATGCCAGTGTCACAGATCCGAAGAGTGTTGCCAGGCAGATCGTGGATAACTACCATAGGATAGAGACGGCTGAGCCGTTTAAGTTTGTTATTGATAGAGAGAAAGGGTATTAATTGACAGTTACCTTAAGTGCCTGGCAAGACAGGGGTGGCCAATTCCTACTTTTTTTCCTCTCAGGGTCTCCTGAAAGGGACCCTGAAGAAAGTGCATTTTACTTAGGAAGACCTTTACCGAGCTGTAATATGGCACAAGCGGACGCTTGCGCCAGAGTGTGGGATCATTTAACACCGCCTGATTTAGAGAGAATAAGTATTCTAACAAGTAAATCGTCATTCCTGCGGAGGCCTGCCTGACCGGCAAGGCAGGCAGGAATCTCATGGATTGCTGATTTTTGAGCAAAACGTGCCTACTCCTTTCTTCTGATTCCTCTCAGGGTCTCCTGGAAGGGACCCTGAGAAGTGCACTGCATATAGGGAGACCTTTCCCAAGTTGTAATATGGCACAAGCGGACGCTTGTGCCAGAGTGTGGGATCATTTAACACCGCCTGATTTAGAGAGAATAAGTATTCTAACAAGTAAATCGTCATTCCTGCGGAGGCCCGCCTGCAGACGAGGCAGGCAGGAATCTCATGGATTGCTGATTTTTGAGCTAAACGTGCCCACTCCTTTCTTTAAGCCTCAGATTATTTGTAACTTATTACTTGATAAAATTTGCAATGAAGTCAACTACCAACATCCCCAGAAGAGAATTCCTTAAACTATCTGCCATATCCGGTACTTTTCTTGCCGTTGGCTGTTCTCCCATGTCGGGCAAACAATCTCCAGTGAATGTTAGTGGGAATGCCATTGAACTTAATCAATACATCAAAATTGATACTTCTGGGAAGGTGACACTTTTTAACCATCGACCTGAAATGGGTCAGGGTACCTTTCAATCTGTGCCAATGGTGTTGGCAGAAGAATTAGAGGTGGATGTGAACGAGGTTGAAATCAAGCAATCCATTGCGGATCGGGGCTTGTACGGAGATCAGATGGTAGTTGGAAGCAGAACAATTCAAACCAATTTTGAATTACTAAGAAATATGGGTGCGGCTGCCAAAGAAATGCTAATTCAGGCCGGTGCTAAAAAATGGGGAATCGCGCCTGGTGAGTGCTATGCTGAGAATGGGATAGTCAAAAGACGATCTGATGAACAAGCTTTTGGGTATGGCGATCTTGTTGAAGAAGCAAGCAAATTGTCAGCGCCTGCTAATCCCAAATTAAAAGATCCAAAAGATTTTAAAATCATTGGTACGTCTATGAAACGACGTGACACGCCTCTTAAAGTGAATGGTTCAGCTGTTTTTGGTTCAGATATCTATGTTGAAGGTATGTTGCATGCCTCAGTGGAACGTTCACCGGTGTTTTTAGGCAAGGTCATAAGTTTTGATGATACAGAGGCGAGGAAGATACCAGGAGTGAGACATGTAGTGAAGACTCAGCGGCCCGTTTGGGGAAGAACACGTGAAGGAGTAGCCGTAGTGGCTGATGATTACTGGACTGCTCAGAAGGCAAGGAAGCTGTTGAAGATCAAATGGGACAACCAAAAGCTGGAAACGCATTCAACTGCATCTTTGATGAGTGGATTTAAAGAAGCATCGAAGCATAAAGGTGATATACTGCATGAAAATGGAGATGTTGATAAGGCATTGAGCGGAAATAAGATAGTTGAAGCAGCTTATGAAACCCCTTATCAATCGCACACCTGTATGGAACCTATGTGTGCCATTGTAGATGTAAGAGATGGAGAAGCCGAGTTTTGGGGTTCTTCTCAGAACCCAAACGGGGTAAAATCTGCCTTAGCAAAACAAATGGGTCTATCAGAGGACAAAGTGACTGTCAACTATACTTTTATGGGAGGTGGTTTTGGTCGCCGATCCATGACTGACTTCGCCGAGGAAGCAGCCGATATCTCAAAACAGGTTGGTGCACCAGTAAAAGTTACCTGGTCTCGGGAAGATGACATGACGCAGGGACCATTCAGAGCCTGTTCTTACAACACTTGCAAAGGAGTATTAGACAAAGAGGGTCAATTGTTAGCCCTGATACATAAAGTCACTGCGCAAGAGATTAGAAATCAAGTGGGGAATAAGAATGAGGCGGGTCGACAATTGATGGGAGGTGTCAATACCGATTACACCATACCCAATTTCCAGGTGAGGGGTGTTCTACAGAAGCTTTATATACCCATCACCTATTGGAGAGCAGTCTATCATTCGACAAATACGTTTGCTCACGAGTCTTTCATTGACGAAATGGCCGTGACAGCGGGTAAAGATCCGCTTGAATTTAGGCTTGGAATGCTTAAAGATCACCCACGTTTTACCAAGGTACTTCAAACTGTAGCTGAAAAAACGAACTGGTATAACCGGATGCCGGATACCGGGTATGGTGTGGCAATAGTGGAGCGTTCAGGAGCCTATGTTGCTATGGTGGCCGAGGTCTCAATGGTTAATGGAGAAATCAAACCGGTCAAATTTACTACAGCCGTGGACGTCGGTATTTGTATCAACCCTGATACCGTAATGGCTCAAACCAACGGCTCGGTTGTGATGGGACTGACAGCAGCTTATAAGAGTGCTCATACCATCAAGAATGGACAGGTCGTGGAGAATAACTTCCACAACTACAAAATGATGACTATTGGAGAGTGCCCGGAATTGGAAACCATTGTGATCAAAAGCAATGAAAAACCTGAAGGAGCTGGAGAGGCTGGCCTTCCGACATGTGCACCAGCTTTGACAAACGCTATTTTCAATTTGACTGGTAAACGGGTAAGGAAGTTGCCTTTTGATCTAAAAACACTAAGCTAAGGCTATTTCTCAAACCCCTTCCCGTATTGCTTTTCGGCCCTGGTGCTTTTTTGGATACCGACACTACTAGCTGCTCCACTGAGGAGTAATTTACCCCAATAATGGAATATCGAGCGTGACGGATCTCTTTCCTGGAAAATTTTGCCATTGCGAAGGAACAGGAATGTTGGATTATTGCTTTTTACCACGAAGGTGTTGGCCAAGAAAGTCCTTATTCCTTGTCCAAAGCCTTTTGTGTCATGGGTTTCACGGTTTAATATTTGAATTTTCAAATCATTGTAGCGCAATTTCATCTGACCTTTAGCCAATTGGTTATTTGCTCTAACATTGAACCATATTTTTTTGGCGTTACCACTTCTAATATTGAGTCCGGATGAAGGCCTGAGCATACGATTCATTGAATCAAGGGCCATGTCATTCACTTCACCTACAAAAGCAAACTGGTCAAATGGATTATTCATGTCAAATAATACTGCAACTTCAAATTTCCCATCTCCCATCAATAGCCCCTCACAACTCAATCGCATTGGTGACTTAAACAGGCTATCAACGGTTGTAATATGATATAAATTCCCGTTGAGATCGTTAAAACTTATTTCTCCTACGTCTTCAGACTCACTTAGTTTTTCCTGATATCTAATGTCACCGGTGACATTTAATGTGTCTACCAAAATCCACGATTGCAGCTCCTTTAACATCCGCTGTGGTAGGTGCTTCACCTGATTTGGCGCCCTCTCAACGGACTTATCACGATATATCAATGCCTCTAATCCACCAATATGCATTTTTTGGATATGATACTTTTGATCATTTATACATTGATTGGCGTTCAATCCCGTGAGGTGTATACTGTTGCTGTGCATATCAAACCAATCACTCTGATATTCTAACTGGGCGCTGTATGCTGAAGCAGAAAGGTTTGATGAAAAATCAATACCTAAAAGACCAAGTGTATTATTTGGATATTGATAACTGATGTCACCCACCCCAAGTACATATTCGTCACGTAAAGGGAAATTAAGATGCTCTCCTTTGAATGTGGCCGAACCAATGGCATGAAGGAGGTCAGTCCATTCAACCTTCTCACCATCAAAAAATCGCTCTATTTCAATTTGATCCAAAGAAATACCTATTTCATCCACGGTGATATTGGGCAGCTTCGCATCAGTTGTATTTTCTTGATTAAGCGGATTTGGTAAGGAGATGTTTCCCTTTGTAAGCTCGAAATTATCCGCCGCAAATGCTTTATTGAAGACCAGTCTGTCTATATCAAGGTTTCTAACTACAACTTTGGGTAAAGAGATTGCCGTGGTTTGTCCTGAATCAGAATAAATAATTTTTTCGATTTTCAGGTGGTTATTTCTTTTGTCAAATTCAAGGTTTCCTATAGTGAGAGAATCTGAATTAGCCAACTGAGGTTTAATGTCTTTCAATAAGAGGTTAAAATTTCTTGCGAAGAACAGGTTTTTATCATTTTCATTACTGTATGGATAATTGACTTCCTCCAGTTGCAGGTTTGTATCACCTATCCTCAGTTCCGTAAGAGGCTCAAGCTGTTCGTTTAGAAAAGTCAAATTGGCCAGTTTGAGATCAGCCATGTTAAACTGTATCTGATAGGAGGTGCTATCTAAAAGATTAGGCTTCGCTGTTCCGGAATGAATAGTCAATTTAGGGCTGTTGAGTATGATACTATCACCTTTCAGGTAGTTATTAGACCAAAATGAGCGTTGATCAAGGCCAGTTACTTTCAGATCGGTAAAAGTGCCATTGAACTGCAAACCCCCTGAGGTGTACTTACTACTAATGTTCAGATTGTTACTGATCAATTCGCCAGATGGACTAATCTCAAGATGATCAACAGTAATGTCATGTCCGATTTTCGGAGATCTCACATCAATATTTTCGAAAACACCGTAGATTTGCTGTTGTGAGCCTGTGGTCAGCTCAGCACTGATTATTTCCGCATTATAGAACGAAGAGCTATCGATGGCAATTTCGAATTTCCCCCGATTGATCGCAATATACCTTTCCTCCAGATGAATTGCCTTCGGATTCTTTTCATTAAGGGAGGAATAATCAATTTTGAAATTAGCGTCGTTCATGAAAATTGAATCTATTCTTTTGTTATTGGTGGATAGGATGCTATCCAAATGAATGCCCAACACTTGTAATTCACCGACATCTCCTGTTATGGTTTGCCTGTCATTTTGAAAATTAAACTGCCAGTCGATCAGATCTAAACGATCAACTGTTCGTTCGATCTTGAAACGATCACCGGTTAAT
>JAJCYL010000062.1 GCA_029262955.1 Cytophagales bacterium
GATTAAAAAACATTATTGCGGTATCACGAAAATGAAGTCCCCCAATCTCAAATTTTCCCAGTCGATCTGTCATAAAAGATCCTGTTAAAGGTTTAGAATCTGAAAAAAACAGGGCACTTATATCAGCATCAGCAAGAGGAGTTTTATCTGAAGGATCAATAGCTACACCTAGTACAGTTAGCCCCTCCTTTTCTGCTTCGCTTCTGATAATAGGTGACTTATTCTCCATTACACTGCTCCAGGCAAATCTACGCCAACCCTGAGTTAGCATCAGCAAATCAAGATTTTGTAGAGCTTCTTTATCATCGGCTAAAAAATATGATCCGGGTTCTTCAATTACCCCTTTCAGGTCGGATGTCACTAAGAGGAAAGAATTGATATTATCCTGATTGCTATCCTTAACAATCTGATGCCTGTCAGTGACGGCAAGTGAAAATTGCCCTTTCACTGGTAAGCCATCTGAATCTGTGATCTTAAAATTCACACTGACTGCCTCCCTTGGTTTATAGCTTTCCTTATCCGGAAAAAATTCCACTTCGTGGTCCTGTTGGTGATCAATAAACACCAACCTTTCAGCCCTCGGACTCCCGTCCTTATCAAATAGCGTGATATGAGAAATGCCATCAGGAAGCTTTCCCTTTGGGATCTCAATGAGCATGCCACCTTCAGTGATTATTTCTTTTGATTCATGATATATCTTACCCCTGCATTGACCCACCAGGTAAAAGGTTTCTTCATTATGTCCAGGACTTGCCTCCACCGTTAAGATCACCGTATTGGGCATCTGGTTGTTCACCTTAAGCACAAACCCACTACTATCAGATTCTGGCAACGAGAAAGTTTCCTCTATGTCCCCATACTTCACCTTGGCATAGTAGGTTTCACCGGATTGAGGTAATATGAAAAAACTCCCCATACCCAGGTGTTTACTTTCGATTTTAGAGACAGATTTGTGCTGGCTATTAAATACTTCACCTTTTACTTCGATTCCCTTACCAGTCTGATCAACAACCTTAAATGCTACCCTGTTGACCATTCCGGCAATCATGTCACCACCTTCAGGGAAGAACCCCATACTGATGTCACGCTCAAGTTCGACCGGATCGACAGGTAAACCGTTAGCATTGTAAATCGCAACTTCCTTGTCATAAAAAAAACTGGGATCAAAATTCAGCATCCAGTTGGTATAGGCTCTAATACGGTACTTTCCAGTCGGCAGCGAATCAGGCAAATGGATATCACCTCTTGCAACCCCCTCCTCTATTTTCAGTGCCTGGTGACTAATAACCTTCAAGTCAGTATCAATCAATTCCGTGTACAGCACACTACTTTCAACATCATTGTTGTGAGTTGAGGCATCTACTATATAAGCGCTATACCAAATATCTTCACCAGATGTGTAAAATGGTTTGTCCAAATGCAGATAAGCTTTTTCCTGTTTTTTTGACGTCTGGGTAAAGTTGAATCTCATTTCATTTATAAAGGGGTCCTTCAAAAGATCTTTCTTTTCCAGCACTATCTGTTTTTGATTATTCAAATAAATTGTACCAAAGGCTTTTTGTGATTCGAAGGCGGCAATTACCTCCTCTTCAACCGGAGTTCTTTTGACAATAGGATTTTCTTCCCAAAATTCACTGCTATACCCCAATTGGTCCAAAACCGCAGCATCGCTCTTTCTGAAACGCAGCCTGCCGCCTAATCTTTTATTTCTTTTGGGTTCGTAATACTCATAAAAGGTGAGCCATGAGTTAGTCTCCACCGGAAATTGAAATTGGTCATCCCTATAAAAATCAAATGATTGGTCAACCCGGATATAGTCTAAAAGAAGGTTTGAGTCTTCGTCTTTGAACGCAATTTCGTAATCGATTTGATAGTTTTTCCAATACCCGCCCTTTGTTAGTTTTACGAACTTCAGCCGGTCATCAGCTATTTTTCCTTTAACCCTCAGTACGTCGTAACTGTTAATATCGACATACACCTCTCCCTCAAAAGCTGGCACCTCGTGGTACTTGAGCGGCACAAAATCTAATATTGCAACTTCACGATCACCAAGCTTTCTGACTTCCTTAATTTCATAACTGTACCTTTCTCTCACTTCCGGATGGATAGGCATTATCACATCATCGGTTGGGGGCAGTACAGTGGTCAGAATTTTTGAAAGCAAGGTGAAATTTCTGTTCACCAACTGATTTCTATCTACCTTATGTAAATTGATGGCATACCGCCCTTCCTGTACTTCCCATTCTTTCAAACCCTGATTTGTGAATTTCGTGTCATAAAATATTTCGTACAACTCTGAATACAGTGAATCATTTTTCGATTTTTGACGATAAAATGCTTTACCATATTGTACATCGTTTGAACGAAGTGACTTGTGGTAGACCTTAGAAACGAGCTTTTCGATGTACCCTTTCCTTTTTCTTCCCCTCACCGTAATCGCGTCAAGTACTTGTGAGGCAGGAATCAGTTTTACTAAAATTGAAGACTCATCGTTTATTAGAATACCTCGTCTTTCATAGTTCAAATGGGAAAAAACTAACTCCAGGGGCAAAGAGTCGGTTTTAATCACAAATTCACCATTTTCATTACTCGACGTACCCTGCCGTGCATTTATAACACCGATGTTAACAAACGGAATAATTTCGTTAGTTCGGGCGTCAACTACCCGTCCGTTTAAAATCACGGACTGTGCTTTCAACTCGACACCCAACGAAAGGGCAATGGAGCAAACCATAAACAGAATAAGAGTCCGCATACAATAAATTTACTAAGGCTTAATCAAAGAATCAGATTTAACTCCGACTGACTTCGGTAAGATGTTATAAATAAGAAGTTAGCAGCATTTCCATCCCTATTAATTCTTGACAACCGCACCGCACAATACCCTTTTTTGATAAGTGGCAAGACTCACCAAAAAATGACTCTTAGTTTTGAAAACAATGCGATTGCTGACTATCCCGCTATTATTTACAATATACATTAATCCCATCACCATAGTTGCCCAGGATGATCGCCCAAGAGTTGCAACCGGTATCAATACCGAACCAATTCTAATTGATGGCAATCTTGATGATCCAAGTTGGAATCAAGCCGGAATCATCGACAATTTCCTAACCATTGTCCCGGAGCAAGGAGGCCAACCGAGTGGACAGACAACCGTCAAAGTATTGTCAAGTGAGAAATTTCTGACATTGGGTATAGAATGTCAGGACAATGATCCTTCCGGAATTATCAATTTTTCAAAATTGAGAGATACGGACCTTGAAAACGAAGACTATATCAAAATAATTATAGACCCATTTTTGGATGGGCAGTCCGGGTATATTTTTGCCGTAAACCCCAATGGCGCCCGATACGATGCCCTGGTATCGAACAGAGGAGAAAGTGAGAGTAAAGACTGGGACGGTATTTGGGAGGCCGCCGCACGCATTCATGATGGTGGATGGACCGCCGAAGTACGAATACCACTCCAGAGTATTAATTTCAAACAGGGCCTCAAAGAATGGGGTTTCAATGTAGAACGAAATATTCAGCGCAACCAGGAGATCATTCGATGGGCCAATGTGACAAGGGATCAGTGGTTTACTCAGACCAGTCGGGCCGGGTTGATTACCAATCTGCCTAAATTCAGTTATGGGCTGGGACTAAATGTCAGGCCTTCTTTAATCACCAGCATCAGTAAAGAGGATGGCAGCGATACGGATTTCGACGTTGATCCGGCTTTAACCGTCAATCAGAGGCTGGGTGCCAACATTACAGCGACAGCTACGTTCAATACGGATTTCGCCGAAACGGAAGTGGATAGCAGGCAAACCAACCTGACCAGATTTCCTCTATTCTTCCCGGAAAAAAGAGCCTTCTTCCTGGAAGGTTCGGACATTTTCGAATTTGGGTTTGGCCTAAGAAGTGATCTGGTTCCGTTTTTTAGCCGAAGAGTGGGATTATTCGATGGTAACCAAATTCCCATCATAGCCGGCGGAAAGGTCAATGGAAGAGTTGGTCGAACTTCTTTTGGAGGTGTTGTGATGCGTTCGGATAGTAAAGTCATAATCGGAGATGATGGAGAATCTGGTGTTCAGATTCCAGCAACCACCACCGGTGTGTTTAGGATCAAGAAGAACGTTCTAAAGGAATCCTCTTTCGGTTTTATAGGTTCTTTTGGAGATCCACAAGGAAGGCCTGATGCCTTTGTTGCTGGATCTGATTTCACCTATCAAACCACCCGATTTAATGGCAATAAGAATTTTCTTGTCGGGACTTGGGGAATGTATAATAATCGAACGGGACTTACCGGTGATAAATCTGCCTATGGCCTTAAGGTTGACTATCCCAATGACATTTGGGACGTCGCATTCACTTATACGCATATCGGCGATGGTTTTGACCCGTCACTCGGTTTTGTACCACGAGATGGTATCAATAAAATAGTTGCTGGCGGAACATGGGGCCCACGACCAAAATGGAAATTGGTGAGACAAATCAGGAATCAGATTTTTCTGACCTATATCCCAAACCTTGACTGGGAATGGCAATCATATCGAGTATTTACTGCTCCTATCAATTGGCGATTCGAAAGCGGTGAAAGATTCGAGTTTAATATTGTACCCACAGGTGAACGCCTAATCGATCCTTTTGAAATTTCGGAAGGTGTAGTAATTCCAACTGGTGAATATAATTATGTGAGATATAGATTAGAAACGGAAATCGCATCAAAGCGTAGATTAAATGGTCAGCTCACCTGGTGGTTCGGGCCATTCTTTGATGGTCACCTCAATGAATATCAAGCCACCATCAACTGGAACCCCACAACCATCGTTACTTTCGAATTTTCTGGGGTTCGGAATGTGGCCGAACTACCCTTTGGAGATTTCGATCAAACGCTCGTGGGATTGAGAGTGAGGTTCAATGCAACTCCGGACTTACAGCTCAATAGCTTCATTCAATATGATACCGACACTCGAAATTTAGGGGTGAATTCCAGAATTCATTGGATATTCCATCCACAAGGTGATTTCTTTATTGTTTACAATAGCAACTCAGTGTATGAACGCCCTGAAGATCGATTCAATAGGGTTAATAATCAATTACTGGTCAAAGTTCGATACAATTTCAGGTTGTGAGTTTCAACTGGGAACCTGTGATTTCTTCTTAAGTCAGGGCCTAACTGCAAGTGGCGTTAGATCAGTTAATTCTTCAATTCTTACCACGCGATTTTCTTCTATACTTTTTCGAGCCGCAATCCCAATGAGAATTGACATGGCTCCATCTCTGGATCCCGCAGAATGCCTGAGTGGATCCGCCGCATCTGGATCAGCGAAAATTTTATCCTGAAGACGCTTATCCCCTCCTCCATGACCAGACCTTTCGCGTTCAACCCGTACCTGTTCATATTCTCCAAAATTGTCCATCACATAGATCTCCTCAAAGTCCTGCATCTCATCTCCTTGAAGCATTTCCTTGTCATGAAGGTCGCTCTGTGTCAACTTTTCTTCCTTCCTCCATGGAATGCCATCCCATGCGTCAATACGACCATCAATTCCATTAAAAGCGATCCGCATACCCTCATAAGGTGAATAGGTGGTTAGAGAATAATTCACCATTACTCCATTGGCATAAGTGATCTGAGCAGACATCTTATCATAAATATCGATATCCTCTCTCCAGACACAGCT
>JAJCYL010000063.1 GCA_029262955.1 Cytophagales bacterium
GCCGCATTGATTTGATAGTTCCCATCAAAGTCGGTGATAGTGCCTGTCAAAGTGCCTTTAATAACAATACTCATTCCAGGAATGGGTTCTCCATCATCAGCAGAAGTCACTTGACCACCGACCTGATTATTCTGGCCGTAAGCAAAATTTACCTGCGCTACAAGCAAAATTCCCAATAAATAGTTAAAGAATGCCTTCATATTTTTACCAGTTATTAACATTTATACCTGCTTAAGCAACTCTCCACTGAAGAGGACCGCATTCAAAGGAAATCGATGACTCTTTTTCTTTACCCAACTTGGTCTCAACGTCTTTTGAGATTTCAGCCATTATTTTCAAATAGATGATCTCTGACTTTTCCCTTTGAAGATGATGTTGATTCAATGATTTCCAGTAGTCAAACAGTGGATCGAAGTTTTCTTCATTTTCTAGAAATTCAATCAACTTTAAAGAAGCTTCCTCACTGCTATCTGTGATGTGAGCCTCCAGGGAATCTTCAAAATTCATCCAAACTTCATTTTAAAAAACAATTACTAATGAATTGCTAATAATACAATCAGAAGGAATGGTTGGATTACCGATTAGTAGGACTACTCATGAGTTTATATTTGACCATCATTAAAAAAAAAGGGTGAAATCCTCAACACTATCATGCCACTCCTGTATGTAGGGAGAAGTAGCTTCTAATAGATTTGCCGCTTTAACAAACTGGCTTTTTACCGTATTTTTTGAAATGCCCATTTTGCTGGCAATCTCATCGTGACTCCTTCGCTCTGCTTACATTAATTAAGTTTTTTGCGTTTGCTTTTGTGTACTTATTTTCGCTCAATGTCAATTGAGTAGGTGAATTTATCTGCCTTATAGTATCCTAGGTTAAATTCAACCGCCCACCCACCGGGATCATAGACCCTTCTTGTTCTGAAAAGCACCGGGCTACCTGTTTGGACGTTCAATTTTTCAGCCAGAAAATCATCTGCCAGAATTGCTCTTATTTCCTCTTTGGAAATAGCTACAACCGTAGAATAATCCATTTCAAGGACCTCATACTTATGTCGAGTAAAATCTTCGTCTCCGGTGAGCCCAATCCTTGGATGAAAGTATGAAACAAAATAGACGGTGGGTTCCTCTTCAGTACCTCTCAGCCTTTCTAGCTTTAATATTTTGTCGATCTGTCTGATCTCCAATGCCTCTGCAATCTCTTCATCCGGGGTTATCCAGGTAGTGCTAGTACCGTAGTTGATTAAACTGATACCATGTTCATGCATTTCATCACTGAAGCTATACCAGTTAGAAAGTCTGATTTTTACATTGTTCGTGGCTACTACAGTTCCTATTCCTTTTTTTCTTACCAAAAGATTCTCGTGAGAGAGCTTATTCGTTGCCCGGCGAACCGTGTTCCTGGAAATACCCAACCGTTTAGCAAGATCAACCTCCTTTGGCAAAAACTTCCCTCCCTGGTAATCTGGATGCCTGATCAATTCACGCAACAAATTCTCAACCTGTATGTGTAGAGGAATGGGGCTTTTGTGGTCAATTTTGAGATCAATCATAGCAAACGCTAAAGAAATAAGTAAATCATCGCATTTACAAGGCAACCCCTGAATGTAGCGTGAAGTAGGTTTTGATAGATTTTGTTGCTTTGACTAGCTGGCTTTTGACTGTATTTTTTGAAATCCCCATTTCACAAGCAATATCATCGTGACTAATGCCTTTGGTTCTACTTAGATTAAATATGCTTTTGCGCTTGGGGGGGAGTTGTTCGATTGCATCAGCCACTATCCCCATGTATTCCTTAAATATCACATAATCCTCTGTGTCACTAACTGATACAGTAGCTGTTTTTGATATGCGCTCTTTGGCAACTTTTTCATATGAAATTCTCTTCAGAATGTTGATGGCATGATTATGCGCAATGCGAAAAACGAAGGATGAGAAGCTGTATTGCGGGTCAATTTTTTTCCTGTTCGTCCAAATTTTTATGAATACGTCCTGAACCACTTCTTCTGCCAATTCCTCGGATTTTGTAAGCTTAAGGGCATAGTAAAAGATACGATCTTTATACATTTCGTAGACCTTCTCAAAACAATGCATTTCACCGGATATTAATCCTGCTAGCTCAGCGTCTGATACCTGCGTTTGCTTCGTCATTTTCGTTCAATGTCTATTGAATAGGTAAATTTTTCAGCCTTGTAGAAACCAAGGTTAAATTCAATCGGTCGACCTCCGGGGTCATAAACTCTCCTTTTTCTAAAAAGTACAGGACTACCCGGCTGAATGGCTAATTTTTCAGACAAAGAATCATCTGCAAGAATGGCTTTGATCTCTTCCTTGGATATTGTGGCAACAGTAGAATGATCTGCTTCCATAATCTCATACAAGTGACGGGTAAAGTCTTCCTCTCCTGTCAGGCCCACTCGTGGATGAATAAATGAGACAAAATATACTGTAGGTCCATCTTCAGTACCCCTGAGTCTCTCTAACTTTAAAACTTTATCGATCTCCGGAATCTCCAATGCCTGAACAATCTCCTCATACGGGCTCACCCATGAAGTATTGATTTCATAGTTGATCAAAGTGATACCATGCTCATGCATTTCGTCACTGAAACTATACCAGCTGGAAAGGCTGGTCATCACCTTGTTGGTTGCCACTTTTGTTCCAATCCCCTTTTTTCGAACCAAAAGATTTTCGTGTGAAAGCTTATTAGTAGCCTGACGAACAGTATCTCTTGAAATTCCCAACCGTTTAGCAAGATCAACCTCATTTGGCAACAGCATTCCCCCTTGATAGTCTGGAAGCTTAATCAACTCACGCAACAGATTTTCAACCTGCATGTGTAAAGGGATGGGGCTTTGGTGGTCAATTTTGAGGTCGGTCATGGTATGTTCATACATTTGGACATAACAATGAAAAGAATTTTTCTTCACATATCCTAATGGAACTACTGTTTTCTAGTCAATTCTTTTAAGTGGTTGTCAAAATTGATGAGGACTATCATCATAAACTTTCCCATCGGTGACTGAAGGCCAATCGTCAGTTCGAAAGGGTAAGACCGGTAAACCCTCTTTGGTGTATAGATCAAGTGGTCCCGGATTATCAGCCCATCCATACCTGACGGCCACCGGGTTGCTAACATATGCGCTACTTAAAATTATCTGGCGATTATTAAGTTGCGCTTTTGCCCAATAGAATTTCCTATCATTTCCTGCAATTTGAAATCCCCGGATATAGCCATATTTATCTTTTGTCATCAAACCACTTTGGATGTGTTTAAAATTAATGGTAGTAGTATTTCCATTGATTTTAATCTTATCAAAGATTGGGCTACGAACAATCAAATCTTTACCATACGCTATTTTCAAAGCACCAAGACCAAGTCGCCTACCTACCTCTTCTTTATTTCGTGGATGAATATCATCTGCTTCTCCAATATCTATCGCTGCTGCCAAAAAAACGTTTGGTTCTTTAAGTGCAAAACTCTGGGCTTCCCTCAGTTCGGCCCAGGCGCTTTCCATTGGTTTCTCCGGTTCCTGTCCATAATTAGCCAATTGCACAATCAGAAATGGAAAGTCATAACCCCACTCCTTCCGCCAGTCCCTGATCATGGCTGGCAATAATTCTGAATATTCAACGGCTCTCGATGCATTCGATTCGCCCTGGTACCAAATAGTACCCTTAATAGCAAAAGATGAAATCGGCGCAATATTGCCGTTATACAATAACGTAGGGTAACTGAAAATGCTCCCATTTGGAACATCTGGAGCAGGGAATGTCTTTACATCAATTTTTAATCCCGGTTTATATTTCCATTCTCCCAATAGAATAGGATTCCCCCAAAATGCGGACGTATGCATCCCCCCTAAATCACCTACATCAAAAACCCTGACCACCAAATCGTTACCGGTTGGTTTCAGGATGCTAGTTGCCACTTTATAATTACGCCAGTTCCGATTTCCAAAGGACTCACCGATTTTAATGCCATTGACCCAGGTGATGTCATAATCATCAATTTGATTAAGGTTAATCTGAAAAGTATCCGACTTAAAATCTGGGGGTAGGTCAAATTTTTTCCTAAACCACACAGCCCCATCATGATCCAGGCCGTCATATTCCCAAAGATTCGGGATAGTCATGGACTTCCAGTCAGTAACATCAAGATCAGATTTATACCATTCCTGGTCGAAGCCCGGGCCTTTCAAATAGTATTTGTTGTCCCAATCTTCTCTGAAGGTTTTCAGTTCTTCGGTTAATTGTTTAAAATTCTTATTTCTCGTCTCGATTTTGGCCGTCAGCTCCTGAAATTGCGGGAATTGTTTGAGTGAATTGGAACTCATCCAGGTCTCTATTGTAGTTGCACCAAGGTTAGTACTGATCAAGCCTATTGGAACCTTAAGACTGTCATACAAAAGCTTGCCGAAAAAATAAGCAACGGCAGAAAAATCCGGAACATTTTCCGAAGAGGCCATTTTCCAAATTCCACCTTTTAAATCACTTTTAGCTAAATAGTCAATGTCGAGTTCAGTCTGAAATAAGCGGATTTGATCATTATTAACCCCTATGATATCTTCAACATTTTTACCTAGCATGCGCAGGGTAAACTGCATATTGGACTGACCACTGCATAACCAGACTTCTCCAAACATTACATTAGGGATTATGATCTCGTTCTTCCCACGAACTATCAGATCATAAGGCCCCCCCGCAGAAAACGGGCCGATAGCAATCTTCCAATTCCCTTTCTCATCAGTTTGAGTTTCATATTTCCTATCTCCAATCTGAATCTTTGTTTTTTCTCCGGGATCGCCCCAACCCCACACAAATACAGCAGTATCTCGTTGTAAAATCACACCAGGGCTAAAAATTTTGGCTACAGTAACTTCGGCATTCGTTCGTTGAGTTGACGACACCCATATCAATATCAGGACAATAGCTTTTAACATTCCTTTCATATTATTGAAGTAACATCCTTGATCAATCATCCACATGGACGACTATTTTGTATTAATACAACCGATTTATCCTAAGGTATGATTATCTATTACAACTTCGTTGTGAAAAAGCTGACTCTGCTTTTATCTCTTTTCTCTCTCTCCTTAAACACACCTGCTACTAGTCAGTCGTTGATGGGCAACAAGGTCTCGAAAGCCAATTCATGGGATCAACTCTTTATAAGAAATGAAGGTTGGTTTGGAGGTGATGGGATATTTGGTATTCCACTGGATGGCCAGGAGTTCATACCAGCCACTGAAAGTACCGAAACTCTTTTGACCTTTAGTGACACCATGATTGGCTCCTTTTCTGGCGACACATTAATGAGGGGTGATTTTACGATGATTCATAATTCCATTGGAATCTTAAATGGAAAATTACCAACCGAAGAACAAATTGATTTTCATTGGAAAAAAGATGGTGACAAGCCTGAATCAATCTTTTCTCCGAACACGCCAAATGTTGGACCAACAGAATATTATTGGCTTGGCGATGGTTTTGTGAACATTGATCACGATAGTGCTCTCTACATATTTGCTTATCGAATTGCCCATGACAGTGGTGGAATTTTTCCATTTAAACAGGTTGGAGTCTCACTCATCGCAATCCCGAATGGTAGCAAACCACCCTATTCAAATCATACTCAATTAGAAACTCCGTTTTTTGTCCAAACCGATAAAAACGTCGCACAAACCTCTTATGGAAGTGCTATTTATGTGAATACCAAATCTGCCGGTGCTCCTAAACCCGATGGCTACATCTATGTCTATGCAGTTCGAGGAGTCGAAAAGCAGATGCTAGTCACAAGAGTGAAACCAAAAGACTTTACAGAATTTAAAAAATGGCGCTACTGGAATGGCCAAAGCTGGTCTGATGATATCAATTCGGCAATTGCCATCACCAAAAATGTATCGAACGAGATGAGCGTATCCCCGTTGCCTGATGGTAGAATTCTACTCACTTATCAGTATATGACCGCTCAGCCTGAGGTGGTCATACAAATAGGAGTATCCCCGGTTGGTCCTTTTCTGCCAATGAAAAAGATATGGTATACCGCGGAAATAAATGAAGATCTGGATTTTTTCACCTACAATGCTAAAGCTTATCCACACTTGTCCTCACCCGGATCAGTACTGATCAGCTACAATATCAATTCATTCGATTTCTGGAATGACATTCTGAGTCAACCCAGTCTTTACAGACCCAGATTTATTCAACTAAAGCTAGATTAATATGATCAAATCAACCTCTGTCATTCTACTCTTCGCCATTCTTTTTGCCTGTCAGTCTCCGCAAAAACAAGAATTGAACGAAAAAGTACTTGCATCCTTGGGTAACAAATTTAAAACTGAGTATACTCAGTCAGCTAATGAATTTAAGGTCCAGATTGCGAATGATTCTACAAATGTCGAAGCTTTGTTAGGATTGGCCGACATAAACATCATTCTGTACCTTTTTGGTTTAACCTCTCGCGAGGAAACGATACCTGAAGCACAGATGGCATTTCAAAAGGTTAGAAATCTGGATTCATTGAGTTCAAAGGTTCAATCACTTTCCGCAAAATTAAGTTTTCTCGATTGGGACTGGAATACTTCACAGGCTGCCTTTCTGAAAGCCATCAAAACCGATCCCCAAAATATTGATGCCCGCCATTGGTATTCGTTGTGGCTGTCGGCTATGGGGCGATTTGATGACGCCATGGCCCAATCTGATACTATCATGACCATGGATACGGGAGGAGATTACCTAATAGGAAGAGGATCACTCGTATATTTTCAACATCAGTTTGAGGAGCTGAAAAGGCTCATGCTCGAGGCAACCGCAAAAGACCCATCAGTACCATGGGGATATGATTGGCTCGGCATGGCGTATAATGGATTAGAAGAGCATGATGATGCAATTGAAACTTATTATAAGGCATTTGAGCTTTCCGATGGAACTGTGGAAGTAGGTGCTGGCCTTGGTCATGCACTTGGTTTGGCAGGTGAAACTGACATAGCAAAGCAAATGGCAGACTATTATGCCATGGCCGCTAAAGATCACTATTTACCACAGGTTCAACGGGCTTTCGTCCACCTGGGTATAGGCGAATATGATGAAGCGATAAAACTACTGGAAGAAGCTCATAGGGAGAAATCCTGGTTCATTATTTTCATACAGATAGAACCATGGTATGACCCCATCAGAAACGATAAAAGATTTATCGAAATCATTCGTCAAATGGAATTTCCAGATTAACCATCATGAAAGTATGGAAGAAGAAATTTTTTTTGGAGATATAAATGAAAACCAGCAACATAAGTGGCTAGTTTTCAGTGTACCAGATGCGGGTACAAAACCCACCTAATCAAAGGCAATTATCATAGCCGCCTATCCGGCAAGGCTACGCTTGATATGCTAAACGTTATCTAGCATTGGGGAGATTCGAGGACAGAAATTGAGAAAGAAAGGTATCAATTTCTCCCTTTCCGAATTGATTTCAGAAGCGAACATCAGTCGGAGGCAGTCTGAAAAAAGCATAGAAAATGGATGAGTATTGGATTATATCAAGAAATAAATTGTACTTTAACCGACGTTAGTCAGTATTAATAATTGGAAAACGAGGAGTAATCAACTTTTAGCATATAGATTTCTTCATTATTAAACATTTAAAACCCAATCATCATGAAAAATTCAATTTCTAATATTCTAATAATCATATCACTTTTAATTGGAGCTTGCGCCGAACAAAATAAAGAGACTGAAAGTACCAATAAATCTGAGCGATATAAATCTTCAATAATTAAGGCTAATGATGAATTATTGAACAAGGGAAACTTGTCCTTTGCAGATGAAGTATTCGCAAGCGACTATGCTGGAGAAGGACCAGAGTTCGTCAAGAAATTTGCTGGGAATATTAGAACTGCTTTTGCCGATATTCAAGTTTCAATAGATCCAATCATTACTGAAGATAATATGGCTGCCTGGCGAAGAACCCATACAGGTACACATCAAGAAGAATTCATGGGATTTCAACCTTCCGGCAAAAAAATCTCTTGGCAAACAATCGTATTCAGCGAATATAATGAAGATGGGAAAGTTGTAAAGGAATGGAGTATTAGTAATTTGTTTGAAGTTTTGCAAAATCAGAAAAACAAAGAAATGGATGAAGAATAAGAACTGCCACTAACATAAGTAACCGTTGCACAACCCCCTCTTCATAACAAAACAACTTTATATAAGCGACTTTAAGACACCCTGTTTTTTGTAGTTCAGTAGATTGGTATCGAAAGATTGAGTGCCACATTTGGGCTTATCTGAGGGCTGAGCTTCATCATATTCTGTACAAACTCGTTAATTAATGGCAATTATCAAGGTTCAGAAATTCCCAAAAGCCTCTCCCCTACCCTTGTGCTTTTTTCGCTTGAACCATGGTCTGTGGCTTAGATCATTAATCAGCCCCGCGGTCTAAGCGTCCATTGTTGGCCGCTTCATATACAGACATTATGTGCCACATTCCAATATGAAATTACCACTTTAATATCGATGGCTTAGGTCTCATAACCGAACGTCACAGGTTCAAGTCCTGTCCTCGCTACTCAGAAAGGCCGATTTTGTCGGCCTTTCTATTTTTGGGTAGGTACAACAATTAAGTGCTTTTCCTGCCATTAGTGGCGGTTAGGAAGTGACGTTGACACATAAAATGAACTTCCATGCAGTAAAATGGAGGTTTAACTACAATTGCTCATTCAGCAATTGTAATTTACCTCCTTTCAAATAGGTTCATTTAATTTGGTAATTAACTTAACAAGTTCCTGACTTTCAATGTCAGAGAACCTTTTCGATAACTTGGCATGAATTTGCATATTAAGTTCAAGGAGAATTTTCTCAGCTTTTCTTGTGGTTTTAATATAAACCTCTCTTCTATTGTCTTCAGAGTAGATTCTGTCTACTAGTTGTTTCTTAATTAAGGTATCAATCTGAGAAGTCATCGTACTAGGAGAGATATCCAGGAATCTCGCCAATGTTGTCATCGTTGTTGAAGGATGTCTACCCAAATAATCAAGAAGCATAACCTCAGAGACCTTCAGATCATATTTCTCTTTCACCTCAGAGCAGACAAATCTGTTGAGATTATATAAAATATCACAAAAGCATGAAATCTCAACCATCTCAATTGCAAATCAATGCCAAAACCAATCTAAGTATTTTTAGTTCTGAAACAAAAGAACTAACTTCGAATAGCACTCATTATTCGGAAAAGTCTATAAACGATTCTAAAATTCGCATTAATAGATTGAGAACATTCGCGGTAAGACGAGCTTAATCTAAAGGAGGTTATAGTGTGACCATTGTCAAACTCGTCCGGGTTCTTGATTTATACAAAGGACTTTTTTTGTAACGAGGCGCCAAATCAAATTAAGTAATGAGGTTCCGTAAGAAATGGACTGAAAAAAGAATAGTCTACGCCAAGAGAGAACATATATGGAAACTTCTGACTGATTGCACTTACCTTTCAGAGTGGATGCCGGCTGTTACCAATGTTGAACTAATAAGAGATAAATTTATTGCGCCTAATTCACTGCTTTGCGTCGATATCTTCGTATGCAAACAAACTAAAGCAATTTTGTACGAGGTATCTGATTATGAGAAAGAGAGGGCTATTTCATTTTATTACGAGAAACCTGGGCTAGATGTGAAATATAAGTTCCATTTGTGTGATGAAAAAAAAGGATTGTGCTCAATTATACTGACAACTGATTGTCACATGAATTTCTGGGCAGCATTTGGCAACAAGAATGTAATACAAGATGCAATTTCGTATGGATGGAGGTTGCTGGATGCTTTGGATCAGACTTTAACCAAATACAAGGCTGAGTTACGGTTATTTTGACATTTCATGAAATATGTGATAAGCCTCTAAATTGCAGTTATTGGAACTATATATACAATGTCTATTAAACTATTTGGGTGTTATCATTTGTTAATGGATGGTTTCTAATTAGATCATTAAACAGCTGTCACAGAAGAGGCGTTGATTCATTAGTCTATATTATAAGGACCAAATTTTCGTAAATTAAGGTGTTGTAATTTATAAAAGGATTATGCTATAAGGGTGCACTTACACCCTGGCCAATAAAAAAGGGGAATAATTAATCCGTTTAGATGAAAACCAGGTTAGCCGGTCTACTATTTATTTTTGTTCTCCTTCCTCTACTGATGATTGGTCAAAATTCAGTTACAATTGTTAGTTGGAATTCCGATGATATGTTTTGCGACAGAGATGTTAGGAATCGTGAGGAGCTGAGAACTCTCTCCACCGACCTGAATCCGGATATTCTCCTTTTGCAGGAAGTAAAATCACCCCAAGTAGTGAATGCCATTAAAACGGCCATGGGTTTCGAGTTGTTTTCTCATTCCGCTACTAATTTCAACAACAAAGGTCAAAATAGTTTGTCTTCTTGCAAAAAAGATAGAACATCTTTTGATATCGGCATAATCAGCAGGTACCCAATCTCCGAGCATTACGAATTTACCTTTAGAGCGGACAACCCTTCAGGTATCCCTGAAAAGATCATAACAACAGATTCATTAATCTTAAATCCGGGGGAATTCAGTAATCCTAACAAAGGGTATCTCTGGGCACGCATTGCCGAGATCGAAACCATATTTTTCGCAGTTCATCTCACACACTCATTTGGGGATAAGAATTGTGATGATAGAAAAAGATCCGCCTATCAAAGAGAAGTTATTGCTTCGTCGGTGATCAGGGAAATTGAGCGAAATAAAATATCATTCCCAACCTACAGAATCGTTGTTGCGGGGGATTTTAATATTGGAGTGAATGATGAGAAAATGAATGGATCGGTCATCGAAATTGACGATTGTTTGGATTGTGAAAAAACAGATTGCGTGGATGAAACGCACGCAATACTGCAAGGAAAGATTTTCAAAACCGTAAAGATGACCAATCTGGCAGAAGGTCTTAATCAAGCTACACAAAGGGATCCGAAATACTGGTATATGGGGCCATTGGATAATATTTACGTTCTGAAAGAAACTCGTAATTCATTTACTGCTGCACAGCGAGGCAAAGACAGGTATGGGTCGGACCATTGGCCTGTTTATTCGAATATGACTTATTAGAAGGTTTGAAATGAAAGACTGACCATGAAAATTTCACCTAAACTGATATGTTTAAAGCTGTCGTAGATAAACAGGCGGAACTGAAAATGAGATGGTAGGTACTTTGCTGAAAGTATTGCATTAGATATGCTTTTGAAATGATTGATCCCCATTTTAGGATCTTTTACTTAGTTCGATTACCCTCCCAATTCGATATAATCTTCGGTAGCTCCTTTTCAAAAACTTCATATAAATCACGAATTTCTCGCAAATCATGATTGAATTCCTGGTGTTCATTAGATCTAATTTCTAATGATTCATCAAGAAGCTGCCTCATTTCTCCAAAAAAACTGTATCTGGTTTTTAGGAAATTGAGCCAGGTATGGGTGTTGACTTTAAAATATCTCTTGCGATCTCCGGTAAACGTTATACACTGGATATATTCCTTTTGTAAGAGGCTGTTGAGTGCATTGCTAATTGCGCCTTTACTGACTTGCAGTGTATCAGTAAGCTGATAAAATGATTGATAATGCGGTTCGGCTATAATGAGATAGCCAACAATCCTGGCACTAATTGGAGTCAATCCCTTTTCTTCTAAAAAAACTCCTGCTTTTTCGACAAATTCCTGTTTTTTCTTAATCATTTGATTTGAGTAAATCGCCCAAAATTGTATTTTTTTCCGGAAAAAAACTATGGCGCAAATGAACACGTCCGTGGTTATCTAAAACTGAATCATTTATCAAAACCCAACCTTTTAATGTGACAAGCCCTGATAGGATGAAATTTCTTATAGCAATACAAAGATGAGCTGAATCGATATCACCAGTGAATTCATTTTTTCTCGTCGAGATCTTCGCAAGTTTGCTGATAAGTTCAGAATATAAACCCATACTTAAATCTTTCCTGAAATAGTCTTTTTTTATTCCCTGCTCCATGCAAGGTTGAATGAAGTCGGACGCAACTTCCTGTTTAAAATTTTGTATTAATGACCAGGCATTTGGAAAGTGCTTATCTAAATCTAGCTCCACTGCCGGGGTGAGGAGTTTGTAAATGTTTTGAACTCCTTCCAATAGGGATGTTAAATTTTCGACGGGGTTTTTCGAACTTGCTACAATTTTTTGCAACTTGACTCTTTCTCGCGAGATGAAGTCTTTTGTAAGTGTAAAAACAATTTCATCTTTGTGCCTAAATGAATTGTAGATGGTTCTTTTTGACACACCACATTCCACAGCCAGATCATCCATTGTAACGGAGTGCAGGCCATATACAGAATAGAGTGTTCTGGCAGCTTCAAGAATTCTTTCTTTCGAAATCATGGATTCTTTCCTTCAAAAGTTTGACATTTGTTTTAAGTTGCGCACTAAAAACTAATTTGGCCGCATCAGTCTGAAAACTGAAGTTCTTTAAAAACTCTATTTGATTATAGAGCCATTCATCATCTGTATAATAAATCCCTAAGAAGGCTGCCCATTCCTTTCTCAAATTCTCGGCCGAAATAAAAAAGTCCTTATATCCAACGTGAGAAATGTCAGCATCATGGAGAATTTTCTCATTGAGGCAAGTACAGGATGTGTTAACACAAGTTGATTTAATTAACTGGCCTACTTCTTTTATGGAATCTGCTGAAAAGTTGTTGACCACAAGATAGTTTTCTGCGAATTCAACACTGAATTCCTCGTGACCTTCATAGGCTTTCAAATGGCCTGTATCATGGAAGAAAGCTGCAATAAGTAATGCATCTATTTCTGGATATAAAATATGATTTTGAAAAGCCAGATTTTTAGTTACCTCAACGACGTTTAAAGTATGCTCATAATTGTGGTAAGTATATCTTTCGTCTAAGTCTTGAAACAGTTCTTTAACATGTTGGCCAATCCTATAAAACAAAGTAAAATTCATATTGATCAAAGGGTGAAGAATACCGGCACTTATTAGGTGCCGGTATTTAAAACCAACCTAACAACAACTTAGCCTACTAAACCTCTTAGTGCAGATTGGACTATTGCAGATTGGACTATTAAAATTGCCAATGAAACGAGTCAATGGAAATTTTCCTATTAAAACTATCTATTAAGCAGAAACCACCTACTAACCAAATAGTCAATTTTCAACTTTAATTTAGTTCTTTTAATTCAAAACTAAAAAAACTTCATTTAAATAAATGAGCTGATAAGATAAGTTCGTTGTCTTTTTAGCAACATTAACTCTCACTAGTGGCTACTTTTTGAAACTATCTATAAGTGACGGTTGCACTAAATATTGACCAATCCAGACAAACAAAATAATAAACCCCTGGAAAATAAACGAATCTCCAACTGTCATGTGTGCAACAATTGCTCCACCCATATAAGAACTTAATAACAACGTTCCCAGTGATGAGGTACGAGGAATCAGGTAGAGCATTGTACAAGTGAGTTCCAGAATGCCGATCATTGTTTTGTACTCTGTTAGGCGAAAAGCCTCAAACATAGTTGATACTTGCTCCGTCCCACTAAGTTTTCCAAAAGCACTAAAGGCGAACAAAATGGCCAACAATCCTTTTATCGACCAGGAGATAATAATTTTTGTTTTTTCTGTCATAATATTATTTTGTTTATTTGATACAAAACTAAATATACCAAAAAGACATTATTTATTCCCACGGGAAAAGCATTTTCAGCATTTTTGATAAGCATGACAACACTAAAAATAAAAACACTCGACCAAATGTTAGAAGGGTTGGCTTCATCGCCCTTAATGCCTGTATTATTCACTTCCCATGGCAATCCTATGGATATACCATTGCCACACTATGGTAACCCGTTTCTTAGTTATTTGGGAGATCTTGGGAAAGAGATCAGAGCGAAGCATGAGGTAAAAGCCATCATAGTTGTTTCAGCCCACTGGTGTACTCAAGGCAGTTTTGTTAACATTTCTCCATGGCCAGAGACCATTTATGATTATTATGGCTTCCCCAAAAATTATTATACCCTGAAATACCCAGCTCCAGGATCACCTTCATTGGCCAGGGAGATTTCTTCTGAGATATCCGAAATTAATACTACTACTGACTGGGGATTTGACCATGGTAATTGGCCAATGCTGCGACACCTGTTTCCCGATGCAGATATACCCGTCATTCAGTTAAGCTTAGATTATTACCAGGCAGCTCAATATCATTTTGAGCTAGGAAAGAAACTCAAGAAATACCGTGAAAAGGGAGTTTTGATTATAGGTAGTGGCGCTGTGGTACATAACATAAAATTGGCTGCTCCGAAAATGTTTGGAGGAGATAGCTCTCTGTATGGGTGGGATGAGGAGTTTGACCAATGGGTCAGGGAAAAGTTAGAGGTAAGGGATTTCAAGAGTTTGTTGGAATATGGCAAAACCAGTCTGGGTCAATTATCTGCTCCTACGCCAGACCACTACATGCCCCTTATCTATTCATTGGCCCTAATGGACGATAAAGATTCGTTACGCCACACTTATGAAAGTATTCTACCTGCATTTAGCGACCGCAGTTTTATTATTGAGTAGAGTAACTTTTTATAAACCAATCACCCATGATTAAAAAAATTATTTTCAGTTTACTAGGTTTGATAGCAGTTCTGATAGCTGCAGGATATGCTTATTATAGACTTTTTATTTATCAACCACCCCTTATTAGTGACGAAGATCGTGCTGCTATAAAAATGATGCCTTTACCGGCTGCCATGGAATTGGATGGTGGTGAATTTAAAATCAAAGACGGAATCAATATTTCATTCAGGAACTACTCGGATGAAAAGTTGGAAAGAGCTGCCTCGAGATTTCTAATGAGGCTTTCTGAGTCAACTTCTGTCCAACTGTCAAATGATGAAAAAAGTGATGCCTCAATTATTATTGATTGTTTAGGTGATTCTCCTGAACCGGTTCAGCAACTTCGGGAAGATGAATCGTACAATCTTAAGATTTCGTCACAAAATATTGTCTTGCATTCAAATTCGCCCTACGGTACACTGAGAGGATTGGAAACATTGCTGCAATTACTTGAAGTGAAGGATGAGGGATCATACTTTCCGGCACTAGAATTGAATGATGAACCAAGGTTCCCCTGGCGTGGTTTAATGATCGATGTCAGCAGACATTGGATGCCCAAGGAGGTTATTTTGAGAAATCTCGATGCTATGGCATCAGTTAAACTCAACGTTCTCCACTTACACCTTACAGACGATCAGGGTTTTAGAATTGAAAGCAAGAGTTTTCCGAAACTTCACGAACTGGGATCCAATGGTAAATACTATACGCAAGCTGACATGCAGGAGATAATAGACTACGCCCGAGACAGGGGTATTCGAATTGTTCCTGAATTTGGCATTCCGGGGCATACTAAAAGTTGGCTCATTGCTTATCCCGAATATGCAAGCGCACCGGGACCATTTCAATTTGGGACAGTTAAAGACGAATTATTTTCTGTTCCAATGGACCCAACTAGTGAAGAATTATATTTATTTCTAGATGGTTTCTTTGATGAAATGTCAAGACTTTTTCCTGATAGATACTTTCACATCGGTGGAGATGAAGTAAATCCAAAATATTGGGATGAAAGCGCTGAAATTAAATCATATATGAATGAAAATAACCTGGAGAACTCCAACGACCTTCAGGCATATTTGAACTCTCGAATAAAGGGAATACTAGAAAAACACGGAAAAATAATGATTGGATGGGAGGAGATCCTTCATCCTGACTTAGGAGAGGATGCTGTTATCCAATCTTGGAGAAATCAGAAATCATTATTTGAAGGCGTGCAAAAAGGAGGGGCAGCAATACTCTCCACAGGGCTTTACCTTGATCACAAATTACATGCATCACAGCATTACAGCGTAGATCCCTTGATATTGCCGGGAGTTCTTGATATAGAGCCCGATACTTTAAACTGGAAGATGTTTGACATGAAAATGGATATACCGGGAAATATCATGGAAACCAAGCTCATTCTGTTTGACAAAGACCCTCAAAATGTGTCTGGCTTCTTTGCCATGATGGACAGTCGAAATTCTTTTAAAAATGGCACCTTTATCAACGGAGATTTATCATTTGAGTTTAGCACTCCAATGGGAGAGCTGGGATATTCTGCAAAGATTACAGGAGATTCAATAAAGGGACAAGTCTCTTTGGGCCCATTGGGTTTTGATTCTTGGGGAAGCAGAACAGGAGGTTCGGATATAGCAGGAACACGAATGCCAAAGGTAGAAGTAATGAAACCTCTGACGGAAGAGGAAAAGGCAAGAATATTGGGAGCCGAGGCTGCCATGTGGTCTGAACTGGTTTCACCGGAAAATATAGATTCAAGGTTATGGCCACGAACAGCAGCAATTGCCGAAAAGTTATGGTCCCCGGCAGGATTGACAACCGATGAAGATGATATGTACAGAAGACTGGGATATATTACCGGACATTTAACCAGTCAGGGAGTTATTCATGAAACAAATTATGAAGTCATGATCAGGCGTCTGGCTCCTGAAGATGGTTATCAGCCTTTGAAAGTTTTGATTGATGTATTGGAAGAAGTAAAATACTACAATCGAATGTCGATATTGTTAGAGATGGATTCTTTCTACTTACCCGATTTGGCGCTTGATGGTGTTGCTGATGTTGCCAAACCTGAAAGTATGATAGCCAGAAGATTTAATAAAATTGTGGATGAGTTTATAGCCGATCCTGACAAAATGAAACATAAAGATGAAATAATACGACAATTGGCTACCTGGGAGTCAAATCATGAAAAGCTCATTCCCTTTATTTCCGAATCAAAAAAATTGCAAGAGATCGAACACATATCTGCGGAACTCTCTTCTATTGCTAAATCGGCCATTCAATTCATAGATGCGAATAGAAAAGTAGAAATGAGTGATCAAGAGAAATCCGAAATAATGGCAACACTTGCATTTCTTGAAAATGGAGAAAATGGAGTTTTGTTGGCTGTCACCCCCGGGTTAAGATTGATTCTCTTTGAACTTTAACATATCGAGGGTTTTTAGAGATGCCCAAGAGAGAAATTCCGTTCATGATTCGAATCATTCGCTCATCAAACAGCTAATGGCCGATTCTTATAAGCTCAACCCTTTTTGTTAGGAGAAGCGCATTCACTCTGCTGGATACAAGTATGCTTTCCTTTTGATAGATGTCCATCCTCTACCTTGAAATAGGATGAAGAGAATTGTGATAACCTAAGAAGAATATGGTAGAATAATCCCATGTTGGTATTTCGATTGTATACTAACGACGCTCAGATATTATTGGAACACAATTAAGAGTGTAATCATTAAGGAAGAAAAATTTCAGGAGCCTTATAATTCGAACAAACCAGCAATATGATATTGAAAAATCTAAAAAACAGGATACCTATTACCTGCATTCTACTCTTTGTAATTTTCACGACCGCATGCCAAAAATCAACTAAACAAAAGAGATTAGCGACTATTGACAATTCCTTTAAAGAACTGTTTTATGCTGATTCGGGGGGAATTACAGGAGCTGACGGAATATTTTCTATAGCCTTAAAGGATGGCAGTTCCGTATTTCTATTTGGCGACTCCTTTTTAGGAGAAGTTGTAGAAGGTGCCAGGGATGCTAATACTACCATGATGAGAAATTCGTTTATGGCTATTAACAAAGAAAAAACGAAAGTCAAAGCTATTTATGAAGGGGAATATGATAACCCGGTATCATTTATAGAGCCTTCTAACGAAGAAGGGGATTCAACTTACCGATGGTATTGGCCCGGTCACGGTTTTGTGAAGGGAGATACCATCTATGTCTTTGCAATAAATTTGTATAACGAACCTTCTGCAGTTGTTGAATCTGACAAGAGCCAGGAAGACCAGGATGGAGTTGATAAATTGACAGAAGAAATGTTTGCTTTCAGAGTTTCACATTTTGATTTATTGTCCTTTACCCTTCCCGATTTCAAGCATATCGAAACACAAAAGACAGGTTACGACTACGATGAAAACTCAATTGATTTTGGTAATTGTGTTATGGTTGATGATGATTATGTCTATATTTTTGGGACAAAGAATTTCCCTGGAAACGCAAAAATTCACGTAGCCAGAGTCCCATTCAATAGCCGGACTTTTCATAACAACTGGGAATATTCTACTGGTGTGGGTTGGGACAGAGATATTAATAGATCCACACCCATTGAACTTGATATTAGTGTTTCGGAACAGTTTAGCATATTTAAATACTTGGACAAATATGTGTTATTAACCCAGGAGCGAGCTGGAACCGATATTTTCACCTATGTTTCAGATTTTCCTAATAAAGGATTCAAAAACAAGAAGAACATTTATCACACACCAGAATCTGAGTTGGATACTACAAATAGAATACACACCTACAATGCCCTCGCTCACTCTCAATATATTGAGAACGATGAACTATTAGTCTCATATTGCGTGAATTCTTTACGAGTGAGAGATGTTTTCGAAAATGTGGAAAATTATAGGGGGCGTTTCTTCAGAGTTCCCATGGAAATGATTTTGGAAGATGAAAACATGAATTAATGATTAGGTCTATGTTTCTATTTCCTTGTTGTAATAAGATCATTAATCCTTTACCCTAATATTTCACTTAGGAAATTTAAGTAGAGCCTTCACAAAGTGCTCAAACATAGCGGCTATGTGAAAGTGACACTTTCTTTCTTTGCGAGCAAGCAGAAAGAAATCATATAATTTCCTGATTCTTAGCAGGGCCTAATTACTTTTTACTCTTTATTGTTGACAAACCCTATACACAAGGCAAGCTTAACTATTAGTCAGGTAAATTTGCAACATGACTTAGGACTTCTGAAGTACCCTATCAAATTAGATTTTAATGAAACTTAAAATAGTTGGATATTTTTTCTTCAGTTTGGCCCTTATTTTCTCTTGTTCAGAAGAAAAAAGAGACACACTGCTAAAACTAAAGCAGCAGCGACTGGAACTCGATAAAAAGATCACGGAACTGGAAAAGGAATTCGGCCAAACAGAGATCGTTAAAAAAGTGGTTCCTGTGGCGATCAAGATGGTGCAACAAGGAGAATTCAAACATTATATTAAAGTCCAGGGAGAAGTAGAGTCGGATGATAATGTTATGATAAATCCTTCGATTCCCGGGGAGGTAAAATCAGTTAATGTGAGGAAGGGCAGATAGTAACCAAAAATCAGATTTTGGCAAGAATTGATGACGCACTTCTCCAAAGAAAAGCGGATGAACTTAAGACGCAATTGGATTTAGCGCTTACACTATACCAGAAACAAAAGAATCTCTGGGGTCAGGGAATAGGCACTGAGGTACAGTTCCTGAATGCTAAAAACAGGAAGGAAAGCCTTGATCGTTCTCTTTCCACCCTTGAAGAGCAAATTGACCAGACCAGGATAAAATCTCCTATTGCAGGAACTATTGATGATGTTATGATTAAGGTGGGGCAAATGGCCAATCCGAGCATTCCAATATTTAGAGTGGTTGATCTTTCTGATCTTAAAATAACCGCTTCCCTATCAGACATTTATATTAACAATTTAAGTGTGGGGAGCCCCGTCATAATAAAGTTCCCTGGGCTGGAAGGCCAATACAGTGAAAAAATTGCTGCTGTTGGCAAAGCCATAGATCCGCTCAACAGAACTTTTCAAATCAACATCAGGCCTCAAAATTCACCAACAGAACATTTAAAGCCCAATATGCTAGTGAGTTTGGAAATCAACGATGCCATTGTGAACAAGGCCATAATCATACCGCAAAAGGTGGTTCAATCCTCGGAAGACGAAAGTTACGTTTACCTGGCTGTCTCAGATGGTGATGTATGGGTTGCTGAAAAACGTATAGTAACAACAGGACTGCAATACAATGGCCAAGTTGTTATCACCAATGGAATAAATCAGGGGGATGCTATTCTTATCGAAGGATATAGTCGTGTGACTGATGGTGCATCGATTAAGGTGAACATGTAAAAAATTCTTCATGAAAGGTGAATTTAAGATAACCTCACTAGCCGTTCACAATAGGACCACAGTCTTTTTCATCACGATCATTATTACCCTGACAGGGATATTTTCATACTTGAGCCTGCCTAAGGAGCAATTCCCGGAAGTGGTGATACCGACGATTTTTGTTGGTACTCCCTATCCGGGCACTTCTCCTTTGGATATGGAAAACTTGGTAACCCGTCCCATTGAAAAAGAGCTGAAATCCATTAATAATGTTAAAGAAATTCAAAGTATTTCAGTTCAGGACTTTTCCACCATTGTCGTAGAGTTTGAAACAAACATAGATGTAGTTTCTGCTAAACAAGAGGTCACCGATGCTGTGGACAGAGCTTTGAGTGAACTTCCACAAGATCTGCCCCAAAATCCGGACATTCTTGAAGTAGACTTCTCCGAGTTCCCTATTCAGTATGTAAATGTTTCCGGCGATTTTGAAATGTCTAAACTTAAAGAATTTGCGGAGAATCTTCAGGATGAAATAGAGAGTTTGTCTGAGATAAGGCGTGTAGACATAGTGGGAGCATTGGATAGAGAAATACAGGTTAATGTTGATCTGTATAGAATGCAGGCATCTAAAATTACTTTTGACGATATTGAAAGAACTATCGCAGGAGAAAATGTTACCATCTCATCAGGTCAGCTCGACAATGATGGGGTTTCCAGAACAGTGCGGGTGGAGGGTGAGTTTTCCAGTGTAGAAGAACTCCAAAACATTAAAGTGCGATCTAGCCGGGGAGCTGTGTCTTATTTAAAGGATATCGCTGATGTGCTTGATAGCTACGAAGACAGAGAGAGCTATGCCAGGTTGAATGATCAGTCAGTAATTACCCTGAATATCATAAAAAAAAGCGGTGAAAACCTCATTGATGCATCTGATAAGATCAAAACCATCATTGATGAATTTCAAAAAACAAAATTTCCGGAAGGGCTCGATGTAGTTATTACAGGAGATCAATCCAGGCAAACCAGGAATTCTGTTTCGAATCTCTTTAACACTGTGATTGTAGGATTCATGTTTGTGGTCATCGTCCTAATGTTCTTTATGGGGATCAAGAACGCCATCTTCGTGGGCATCGCTATACCAGTCTCGGCATTGATGGCATTCATCGTAATGCCTCCACTTGGCTTTACCTTAAATATTGTGACACTGTTTTCTTTGATCCTGGCCTTGGGAATAGTGGTAGATAATTCCATTGTGGTAGTTGAAAATACCTATCGGTACTACAGTAAAGAGAATTATGAAATTAAAAAAGCGGCCAAGGTTGCTGCCGGCGAGGTGGCACTACCGGTAATTACCGGCACGCTTACTACCATGGCCCCTTTCATACCACTGATGTTTTGGGGCGGGATAATAGGCAAATTCATGATTTACCTGCCAGTAACTATCTGCCTCACTTTAGTAGCATCTATTGGTGTAGCATTAATTATGAACCCTGTTTTCGCAGTGGCTTTTATGCATGAAAGAAAAAAAAGCAGAAGGAGACAGATTAAGGGATTGATCATTTCCAGTGTTGGATTGGTTATTCTATCAATTATAGCTCATTTACTGGATTTTCCACTGGTAGGAAATCTCTCCATTATAATTCTGATTATCAACCTCCTATCCAGAATTGTAATCGAGAGATTGATAAAGCGGTTCCAGAATAGCACACTGCCTAGATTAATTGAAACTTACAAAAAAGTAATAGAATGGATGCTAAAGGGAAGGAGATCGATTGGAGTAATTCTAATAACGCTCGGTCTTCTTGTTGGAACTTTTGTGCTTGCGGCCATTATGCCACCAAAAATCATATTTTTCCCGCAGGGTGATCCGAATTTTATTTACGTTTATAATTCAATGCCTATAGGCACTGACATTGAAGTTACTGATTCGATCACCCTGGTTTTAGAAGAAAAGGTGATTGAGGTTTTGGGTGAAAATAATCCCATGGTGGAGTCAATAATCTCTAACGTTTCAGTAGGGGTAAGAGACCAACAGGATCAGGATCGCAGTGAAGCGCCTCATAAAAGCAAGATCAGCATAGCCTTTGTTGAATTTCAGTATCGAAATGGGGTGTCGACCAGTGAATATTTGGAAAAGATCAGACAAAAGTTACAAGATGTACCAGGTGCGGAGATAAGTGTAGAAAAAGAAAGAGCAGGACCTCCGACAGGGAAACCGATTAATCTCGAAATAATAGGAGAAGATTTTGATGAGCTCTCCAGATTAGCTACACGCACCAGAAATTATTTGGACTCTTTGCAAATACCTGGAATTGAAGAGCTTAAGTCTGACCTAGAAGTTAGTAAACCTGAAATACGGATAAATATAAATCGAACAAAAGCCAATGAATTGGGCATTGGCACAGCCCAGGCAGGATTGGCTTTACGTACTGCTTTGTTTGGTAAAGAAGTATCACAATACCGGGAATTTGAAGACGAATATCCAATCATGGTAAGATTGCAGGAAGATTATCGTGATCAAATCCAGGAGTTGATTGACATGCGCATTGCTTTCATGGACCTTTCTGCAGGTGGGGTTTTCAAAAGCATCCCTCTTTCCTCCGTTGCGGATTTTGAGTACACCAGAAGCATAGGAAGCGTGAGGCGGTTGGATCTTGACCGGGTAGTTACCCTATCATCTAATGTATTAACAGATTACAACGCTAATGAGATAAACAGCGAGATCAGGGCTGCTTTGACCAGTATACCTTTGGAAGAGGGCTATTCCTTTGAACTTACTGGTGAACAGGAAGAGCAAAAAGAAACAGCGGCATTTTTGGCAAAGGCATTGTTTGCTGCCGTGGGGCTTATATTTCTCATTTTGATTACTCAGTTCAATTCCATTTCAAAGCCGCTCATTATTATGACACAGGTAGTTCTCAGCGTGATAGGAGTCTTGTTGGGATTCATCTTTACGGGGCTGGAATTTTCCGTCGTGCTAACCGGTATGGGAGTAGTATCGGTGGCTGGAATTGTAGTAAAGAATGGTATTATCATGATCGATTACATAGATGAACTTAAAAATAAAGGGGTTGGAACTGTTAATGCCATCAGAGACGCCAGCGCCATTCGATTAAGCCCGGTGTTGTTAACTGCAGCTTCAACTATCCTGGGTTTGGTGCCGTTGGCTGTTGGCATGAATATCAATTTTTATACCTTATTCAATGAATTCAACCCTCAGATTTATTTTGGTGGGGACAATAGTGTTTTCTGGGGGCCCCTGGCTTGGACAATTATTTTTGGACTGAGCTTCGCCACATTCCTGACATTATTCGTGGTTCCTTCAATGTACTACGCAGCTTTTGGGTTGAAAGTACGGATTAAAAAGCTACAGAGGAAACTGAATAATAGATAAGGACCGAATATGCCTATAATCTCATTTCCTAAACCGGGGATCTTCGATATTATTTGAAAAATCTTTAAGCCGATCAATAATGCTTTTCATTATTCCTTCATAGTTACTATCTCCTGCCAGATTGTTCAATTCGTCCCGATACTGTTTAAGTGTCGTACAATTCAAATTGGTTCCGGTTAGATTTTATTTTCAGCCTAAACCTAATTATCAATTTTTAAAACACTATATGAAATCCTTGCAACAGCTACTGGGTCGGCTTTTTCCTGGAAGAGGCTTATATCAACCTTAATAATCCTTTTTCCGAGTTTGATCATTCGGCCTTCTGCCATTACATCTTTTTCCATTGCACCATGTAAGTAGTCAACACGCATATCGATGGTATTAAATCTGTCAGAGGGAGAATTCATTAATGAAGCACACACAATACCTCCGGTTGTATCGGCAATACTTGCCAAAATACCGCCATGCCACCTTCTCTGAATGAAGTCACCGATGAACTCTTCTTTGAATGGAACGTGTATTTTTGCGAAGCCTTCCTTAAAATCTTCGATCACCAAACCAAATATCTTATTTGCTGGCATTTCATGCTCCATAACATGCTTAAGGAGAGCTAACTTTTTATCGATCAACCTAAGTGGGTTTATTATGAAAAAACTGTGAAATCATGTCATCCCTTGGTAAACTTTCATTCCCTCAACCACTCTACCTGCGATCGTAACTCCTCTATCCAAATTTGGTAACCTTTTTCATTCATGTGTAGACCATCTTCCAAAAAGAGATCAGCTATTGGCGAACCTTCCTCATCCAACATGGGATTAAAGACATCAATAAGAGTCAGTTCCTTCTGACTTGCTGCATATCGGCTCAATTTCCTATTCAATTCAATAATTGCGTCTTTAAGGTGCCATCGGCTAATGCTGGGTTTGACGTTAAGAACAATCACCTCGGTATCAGGGAGTGTTTCTTTAATTTTCCTATGTAATTCCATGAAGTCCTTGATCACTGCATCCGGATCTTTCCCCCGATATAGGTCATTATCCCCTGAGTAAAATACGATCTTAGATGGTTGGTATTTAAGGATAATCAGGTCATAATATTTGACTAGATCAGAGTATTCCGACCCTCCAAATCCACGATTTAATATAATTGGATTATTGAAAGTCTGCCCTAAATTCTCCCATAAACGTATCGAAGAACTACCAGTGAATAGTATTGTGCCGATGACTAATCCGTTTTCCCTATCAAGTTCATCAAATGAGTTGAATTCTGCAATCCAAGGATTCTTGTAACTCAAGCCGAAACCAAATGGATACAGGGGATCATCGGAGTCGTATGGAACGTCTTCCAGTTGGCTTTCAACAGCAGATAAAGAAGATGGTATTTCGAAAGGCAGCTTACCTTCTGGTACGAACCTCCCGAAAATGACGTCTAAAATCGCTTCATCTTCGCAACCGAAAGTGGCCAGAAGACCTGCTACTTTACTATTGATTTCGGGAATCACTGCAGGTCGCTCCATATGGATAGATAATATGGTCGGTTTCTGATTCGCAATAGAAAGGATTCGATGCTTTTCATTTTCCTCGTAACTAAGTCTTCCCTGGTGAAAAAAACTTTCCAAAAAACCCCCTCGCTCTTCAAATGGTGCATTAAGTTTAAGAATAGCGATATCTGCACTATCCAAAATATCTACAGGGCTACTGTAATCATTTAAAATATCGATATCAATATTTTCGCTGTAAATTCTAAGATTACCGGATAAAGGAAGTGTGGCACCATTGCTGCTTTCTGAATTTTTCAAAAGAACAATGGATTTCCTCTGGGCCAACAGTCCCAATTCCATATGTTCAGGAATACCAACCGAATTTCTTACTTCATTAACATCCACATAAGGGTTATCGAAAAGACCCAACTGAAATTTCAACTTCAAAATTCTTTTAGCTGATTGGTTAATTCTTTGTTCTGATACCAAACCTGATTCGACTGTATTTAGTAAAGGTTCAGGATCGCTTTGTTGGCCAAACTGGTCAATGCCGACATTTATGGCTTTGGCTGCCCTCTCAGTAATACTAAGGCTCTCTACACCGTAGTCCCTGCTATCCATAATAGTGAATCCGAAAACCCCGAAGGGTTCCAATACACCCCAGTCACTACAGACTACGCCGTCAAAACCGTATTTTTCCCTCAAAAGGCCCTGTATAACATCCTTATTATAAGCAAATGCAACATTTTCACTGGTCTGGTCAAGCGGGACACCGTAGTATGGCATTATTTGCGCTGTATTAACCTCAAAGGCAGCTTCAAAAGGAAGAAGGTGATGATTGAAGTTATTGCCAGGGTAGACCTGGTCTTTACCGTAACGAAAATGTGCATCCCAACCGTCCTTCTGCGGTCCCCCGCCTGGGAAATGTTTGGTCATGCAGCTAACGCTTTCCGATGTTAAAGAATCTCCCTGAAAACCTAAAATGTACGCTTGCGCCAGTTTTGAAGTTAGTGTTGCATCTTCACCAAAAGTTCCGAATATCCTTCCCCAGCGAGGCTCGGTGGCAAGATCAATCTGGGGATGCAAGGCAGTATGAATACCGACGGCCCGGTATTCTTTACGAGCGATACGGCCAAATTGTCCTACAAAGGAAGAATCTTGTATAGCACCAAATCCGATTGGTTCACACCAGGCGGAAAAGCCTTCCGTACGAAAAGTTGCAGCCATATCAGAATGACCATGTCGGGGATCGGAACTTATGGTTATTGGAATCCCCAGACGAGTGCGCTCTGCAATGAATTGCATTTCATTGTGCCATTTTGCCAACTGATCAGCTTTTGGGGTGAAGAATATATTAAAGTGATTGGCATGATTGTTAATAATTGCATTAGGGGTAGACGGCGGGGGATTTAAACCGATGTAACCGCTCAACACCTCACCATTATCTCCAATCCCTTGTGGATAATGCAACATGAGGCCCACCTTCTCAGCAAGAGTCATTTGTTTAATAAGGTCATCTATTCTCGCCGATACCGGTTGCCGGCTGTCTTCATAAATGTCGAGTTTACCATTTTTATTTAGATCCCTGAATTTAAAGTCGCCTTCACCCAAAACCATGGCTTTGGGACCGAGACTGTTCAAGAGTTGATTGTCCCGATATTCAAACCAACCGATCATTATGCCAACTGATGCAATAACCAGTAAAATGACTATGCCAATTGAAAAGAGTAGATATTTAATAAACTTTTTCACCTTCATTTGATTTGACAAAATTTCGACCTTCCATCACATTTGCTCCATCAAGTTCTAATTCATACTGTTTGCTCTTGTCGACATACCCCAGGCGTTCAAGGACTACATCAACCAGGTGATAGGCCACAGGCACTACTACAAGGCTCAATAACATAGAACTCGAAAGTCCTCCAACAAGAGCCCAACCCAGACCATTTTTCCAATCAGCGCCAGCTCCCTGTGCCATGGCAATTGGGATAATCCCGAATACCAGTGCGATTGTCGTCATTAGGATAGGTCGCAATCTTTCTTGAGTTGCTTCTAATAAAGCCCTTGTTACG